>NZ_JBFTEG010000017.1:0-81789 GCF_041027545.1 Pseudomonas zhanjiangensis
GCGGATCGCCTGGGCGCCCAGGTGCAGGGCCTTGAGGCCCGATCCGCAGACCTTGTTCAGGGTCAGGGCCGGCACCGCATGGGGCAGGCCGGCCTGGATCGCCGCCTGGCGCGCCGGGTTCTGTCCGGAGCCTGCGGTGAGCACCTGGCCGAGGATCACCTCGTCGACCTGGGCGCCGTCCAGGCCGGTCTGAGCCAGCAACTGGCGGATCACCGCGGCGCCCAGTTCCGGGGCGGGGATGCTGGCCAGGGAGCCCTGGAAACTGCCGATGGCGGTGCGGGTGGCGGCGACGATGACGACGTCTTGCATGACTCGATCCTCACGAATGGCGGGTGCGGCAAGCCGCGAAGGGCATCTATGGTGGCACAGCGGCTCGGCCGCCGGCCAGTCCGCGAACCGGCCGGTCAGCCCTGCGCCGGCAGGCCGCGCGGCCACTGGCGGGGAAGGGATTGGGGGCGCCGTTATGCCTGGGCCAGTCGATCAAACGGCTCGCGCAGCGCAGGTGCCGCCGCCGGTGGGCACGGCGTGTGCACCAGCGAGGTGCCCATCGAAGTCGCGCGGGCCTCGGGGGGAATACAGCGTCCAGCAGGGGCCAGGCCGGCGCCTGCTGGATTGGCGGCGGGCCTAGCGGTTCAGGCGCTTGTCGATCAGATCGTCGACCACCGTCGGGTCGGCCAGGGTCGAGGTGTCGCCCAGGGTGTCCAGCTCGTTGCAGGCGATCTTGCGCAGGATGCGCCGCATGATCTTGCCCGAGCGGGTCTTCGGCAGGCCCGGCGCCCACTGCAGCAGCTCCGGTTTGGCGAAGCTGCCGATTTCCTTGCCGACCAGCGCCAGCAGCTCCCGCTGCAGCTCGTCGGAGGGCTCCGCGCCGTTCATCAGGGTGACGAAGGCGTAGATGCCCTGGCCCTTAAGGTCATGGGGATAGCCGACCACCGCCGCTTCGGCGACCGTGTCGTGCAGGACCAGGGCGCTTTCCACTTCGGCGGTGCCAATGCGGTGGCCGGAGACGTTGATCACGTCGTCGACTCGGCCGGTGATCCAGTAGTAGCCGTCCTCGTCGCGGCGCGCACCGTCGCCACTGAAGTAGTAGCCGGGGTAGGGCTTGAAGTAGGTGTCGACCAGGCGCTGGTGGTCGCCGTAGATGCTGCGGATCTGGCTCGGCCAGCTGGCCTTGATCGCCAGCACGCCCGCGCCGGGACCGTCGATTTCCTTGCCCTGTTCGTCCAGCAGCACCGGCTGTACGCCGAAGAACGGCCGGGTCGCCGAACCCGGCTTGAGGTCGGTGGCGCCGGGCAGGGGGGTGATCATGATGGCGCCGGTCTCGGTCTGCCACCAGGTATCAACGATCGGGCAGCGCATCTCGCCGACCACGTGGTAGTACCACTCCCAGGCTTCCGGGTTGATTGGCTCGCCGACGCTGCCGAGCAGGCGCAGGCTGCTGCGCGAGGTGCGCTTGACCGGGCCTTCGCCCTCGCGCATCAGGGCACGGATGGCGGTCGGCGCGGTGTAGAAGATGTTCACCTGGTGCTTGTCGATCACCTGCCAGAAGCGCGAGCTGTCCGGGTAGCTGGGCACGCCCTCGAAGATCAGGCTGGTGGCGCCGTTGGCCAGCGGGCCGTAGACGATATAGCTGTGGCCGGTGACCCAGCCGACATCGGCGGTGCACCAGTAGATGTCGCCGTCGTGGTAGTCGAACACGTACTTGTGGGTCATCGCTGCCTGCAGCAGATAGCCCGCGGTGGTGTGCAGCACGCCCTTGGGCTTGCCGGTGGAGCCCGAGGTATAGAGGATGAACAGCGGATCTTCGGCGTCCATCGGTTCCGCCAGGCAGTCGTCGTCGGCTGCCTGCAGCGCTTCGTGGAACCAGAGGTCGCGACCGGGGGTCCAGTCGATGCTGCCCTTGGTGCGCTCGACCACCAGCACGCTGGAAACGTTCGGGCAGTCCGCCAGGGCCTTGTCGACATTGGCCTTGAGCGGCACGCGCTTGCCGCCGCGGACGCCTTCGTCGGCGGTGATCAGGGTGCGGCAGTCGGCGTCGAGGATGCGGTCGCGCAGGGCGTCGGGGGAAAAACCGCCGAACACCACCGAATGCACGGCGCCGATCCGGGTGCAGGCGAGCATGGCGTACGCCGCCTCCGGAATCATCGGCATATAGATGCATACCCGGTCGCCCTTGCGCACGCCGCGGCTCTTCAGCACATTGGCCAGGCGGCAGACCTGCTGGTGCAGTTGACGGTAGCTGATGCGGGCGGAGTCGGCGGGATCGTCGCCCTCCCAGATCAGCGCGGTCTGTTCGCCGCGCTGTTCCAGGTGACGGTCGATGCAGTTGTAGCTGACATTCAGCTGGCCGCCCTGGAACCAGCTGGCCTGGCCCTTGTGCATATCGCCCGCGTACACCTGCTGCCAGGGCTTGGCCCAGTCGAGAAAGGTGCTGGCCTGCTCGGCCCAGAAGCTGTCCGGCTGCTCGACGGACTGGCGATACAGGCGTTGGTAGTCGGCGTCATCGAGGTGGGCGCGTTGGCGCACGGCGTCGGTGACCGGGTGGCGGGTAATCTCAAACATGGCGGGTCCTTTGTTGTTGTCTGTCCGCGAACTGCCTAAGGTTAGCACCCGATTGCCGGCTGTTGCAGCGCTTCGCCCGGCACGCGGCCGCCTGCGCCGAGGGCGCTGGCGAGTCGGCGCAAATGGACCGTGGCAGGCAGCAACCCGGCCGGCGCCGGGTTGGTTTGGGGGATCAGCCGCGGTGACGGCCGCGGAAGTAGTCGATCAGGCCCTGGGTCGAGGCGTCCTCGGCGCTGCGCTCGAGGTCGCCGGTGAGGCGTTGGTAGACGCCCTTGCCGAGTTCCTTGCCCAGCTCCACACCCCACTGGTCGAAGGCGTTGATGCCCCAGATCGCGCTCTGGGTGAAAACCTTGTGCTCGTACATGGCCACCAGGGCACCGAGGCGGCGCGGGCTGATGCGCTCGAGCACCAGGGTATTGCTCGGCCGGTTGCCGGGGATCACCTTGTGCGGTGCCAGGTCCTGCACCCGGGCCTCGTCCAGGCCCTGGCGGCGCAGTTCCGCCTCGGCCTCGGCCAGGGTCTTGCCGAGCATCAGCGCCTGGCTCTGCGACAGGCAGTTGGCGTACAGCCACTGGTGATGATCGTCCACCGGGTTGTAGCTGACCACCGGCACGATGAAGTCGGCCGGAATCAGCTGGGTGCCCTGGTGCAGCAGCTGGTGGTAGGCATGCTGGCCGTTGCAGCCGACCCCACCCCAGATCACCGGGCCGGTGGCGCAGGCCACCGGCTGGCCGTCCTGCAGCACGCGCTTGCCGTTGGACTCCATGTCCAGCTGCTGCAGGTGCTTGGTGATGTTGCGCAGGTAATGGTCGTACGGCAGGATCGCCTGGCTCTGGGCGCCCCAGAAATTGCCGTACCAGATGCCCAGCAACGCCAGCAGCACCGGCATGTTCTGCTCGAAGGGCGCATTCTGGAAATGCTCGTCCATGCTGTAGGCGCCGGCCAGCAGTTCCTTGAAGTTGGACATGCCGATGGACATGGCGATCGGCAGGCCGATGGCCGACCACAGCGAGTAGCGGCCGCCGACCCAGTCCCACATCGGGAAGATGTTCTCTTCGTGGATGCCGAAGGCCACTGCCGCCTCGCGGTTGCTGGATACCGCGATGAAGTGGCGGTACAGCTCGGCCTCGGTGCCGCCCTGGGCCAGGTACCAGCGGCGCGCGGCCTGGGCGTTCTTCAGGGTCTCCAGGGTGCTGAAGGACTTCGACGAGACGATGAACAGGGTGGTTTCGGCGCGCAGCTTGGCCGCCAGTTCGTGGAACGAGCTGCCGTCGATATTGGCCAGGTAGTGGCAGCGTACGCCGCGCTGGGCGAAGGGCAGCAGGGCCTCGGAGACCAGCTGCGGGCCGAGGAAGGAGCCGCCGATGCCGATATTGACCACATCGGTGATCGGCTTCTCGCTGTAGCCGCGCCACAGACCGTCATGCACCCGTCCGACCAGCTCGGTCATCTGGTGCAGCACGCGCTGCACCTCGGGCATCACGTCGATGCCGTCGACCATCACCCTGTCGCCGATCGGCCGGCGCAGGGCCGTATGCAGGGCCGGCCGTGCTTCGGAGGCGTTGATCGGCTCGCCGTCGAACAGGGCGCGAATAGACTGGGCCAGGCCGCATTGCTCGGCCAGCTGGACCAGCAGCTCGCGGGTCTGCTGGGTGATCAGGTTCTTCGAGTAGTCGAGAAACAGGCCGCAGCTGCTCAGGGACAGTCGGTCGAAGCGTTCGGCGTCGCTGTCGAACGCCTCGCGCATGCTGAAATCGTTCAGCTCTGCCCGATGGGCCTGCAGGGCCTGCCAGGCGGGCAGCGCGGTCACGTCGTGCGGGTGCTGGTAGTACGCCATGTACGTTGGCTTCCTTAACGTGGGTGACTGGAAAAAGCCCGGAAGCGAGCCGGGCTTTCAGTTTAACCGGGGCGAGCCGCAGGCGGGTGCGCCGGCGTCCGGCGTCTTGGGTGGTCGACCTGCCGGTGGCGCAGCCGCTGCCGTTTAGCGGGCGGCGCCGAGGTCGAGCGTCAGGTTGTCGATCAGGCGGGTGCTGCCGATAAAGGCGGCGACCAGGATCACCAGCTGGTGGTCTGCGCCTGTGGCCGGACGCAGGCTGTTGGCCTCGCGAACTTCCAGGTAGTCCGGGCGGAAGCCGGCGGCGATCTGCTGTTGCTGGGCGATGGCGACCAGCTGGGGGAAATCCCGCTCGCCGCCACGGATCGCCTCGGCCATGTGCTCCAGGCTGTGATACAGGGCCGGGGCCGCGGCGCGTTGTGGTTCGGTCAGGTAGCCGTTGCGCGAGGACAGGGCCAGGCCGTCCTGGGCGCGCACGGTCGGCTCGCCGATGATCTGGATCGGCATGTTCAGGTCGCGTACCAGGGCGCGAATCACCGCCAGCTGCTGGTAGTCCTTCTGGCCGAAGATCGCCAGGTCCGGCTGGACCATGTTGAACAGCTTGGTCACCACGGTGGCGACCCCCTCGAAGTGGCCGGGACGGCTGGCGCCGCACAGCCCCTCGGAGACGCCGGGCACGCTGATGCGGGTCTGGCCGTCCATGCCGTTGGGGTACATCTCCTCGACATCCGGGGTGAACAGCAGGTGGCAGCCGGCATCGAACAGCTTCTGCTGGTCGGCCGCCAGAGTGCGCGGGTACTTGTCGAGGTCTTCGCTGGGACCGAACTGCAGCGGATTGACGAAGATGCTGGCGACCACGAAGTCGGCGCGCTGGACGGCCTTTTCCACCAGGGCGGCGTGGCCGGCATGCAGGTTGCCCATGGTCGGCACGAAGCCGATCTGTTTGCCTTCGGCGCGGGCCTGAGCGATGGCCGCGCGCAGCTCGCGAATGGTTTTTACCGTGTTCATGCAGAGAATCCGTGTTCGGCGGCGGGGAAGCTGCGCTCTTTGACAGCGTTGACGTAGGCACTGAGTGCCGCCTGCACGCTGCGCTGGCCCTCCATGAAGTTCTTCACGAACTTGGGCGTGTGTCCGCTCAGGGACAGCCCGAGCATGTCGTGCAGCACCAGCACCTGGCCGTCGGTGGCGTCGCCGGCGCCGATGCCGATCACCGGGATCTTCACCGCCTGGCTGATCTCGGCGGCCAGCTCGCTGGGTACGCACTCGAGCAGCAGCATGGCGGCGCCGGCTTGCTCCAAAGCCATGGCGTCGGCGCGCATCTGCCGCGCCTGGGCCTCCTGGCGGCCCTGGACCTTGTAGCCACCGAGCAGGTTCACCGCCTGCGGGGTCAGCCCGAGGTGGGCGCAGACCGGCACGCCGCGTTCGGCCAGCAGGCGAATCGGCTCGGCCAGCCAGGCCGCGCCCTCCAGTTTGACCATGTGGGCGCCGGCCTGCATCAGGGTGGCGCAATTCTGCAGGGCCAGCTCGGGAGTGGCGTAGGCCATGAACGGCAGGTCGACGAGGATCAGCGCGCCCTGGTTGCCACGTTTGACGCAGGCGGTGTGGTAGGCCATGTCGGCAATGCTCACCGGCAGGGTGCTGTCGTGCCCCTGCAGCACCATGCCGAGAGAGTCGCCGACCAACAGCACATCCACCCCGGCCCGGCTGGCGGCCTGGGCGAAGGTGGCGTCGTAACAGGTCAGCATGGCGATCTTCTCGCCGCTCTGCTTGAGGCTCTGCAGGGTGGTCAGGGTAACGTCACGCATGAAAACATCCTCACTCAGGCGTCCAGCAAGCAGCTGTCATTGCTTCAATGTGGCCTGCATTGGCCTCCGATTGCACCGGTGCGGGGCAGCGGGACGCCTATAGTCCTGATGGGCGCGCTTGAAGTCAATTGTGGGTGTTACCGACTTGTTACGGGCGTTACCGCTCACGCCGGCGCAGAATCGTCGGCCAGGCTCAGGCGCTCGAGGCCGGCGAACGGGCAGGCAGCCAGCAGCTCGCGTAGCGTGCGGCCATCCGGCAGGTGCAGGTCGGGGGCCAGCTCGGCCAGCGGATAGAGCACGAAGGGGCGCATGTGCATGTGGTAGTGCGGCACGCGCAGACGCGGTTCGTCCAATAGCCGCTCACCGAACAGCAGGATGTCCAGGTCGAGGGTGCGCGGGCCCCAGCGTTCGGCCTTGCGCACGCGGCCCTGGCTGAGCTCGATGGCTTGCAGGGCATCGAGCAGTGCCAGCGGCTCGAGTCGGGTGTCCAGGGCGGCGACCGCATTGACATAGCGCGGCTGATCGGCCGGCCCCAGGGGGTCGCTGCCATAGAAGGAGGAGCTGGCCAGCAGGCGCGAGTCCGGCAGCCTGGCCAGCGCCGCGAGGGCGCCGCGCAGTTGCTCAAGCGGTTCGGCAAGGTTGCTGCCCAGGCCGATATAGACACGCTCCATCATCATTCGCCGGTCGGCTTCGAAGTCTCGCCGGCGGGGCGCTTGCGCTTGCTGCCGCTACGGCGCCGCTTGCGCGGTGCGCCGGGCCCGTCGTCCTGGCTGCTGAGGTCGCGGATCATGTTGCGCCGCTCGCTGTCGCTGGCGTCCTGGTAGGCTGTCCACCAGTCGCCCAGGCCGTTGGTCTGTTCGCCCGCGCTTTCGCGCAGCAGGAGGAAGTCGTAGCCGGCGCGGAAGCGCGGATTCTCCAGCAGCAGGTCCGAGCGCTTGCCGCTGCGTCGCGGCAGGCGCTCCTGCATGTCCCAGATCTCGCGGATCGGCAGGGTGAAGCGCTTGGGCACGGCGATGCGCTGGCACTGCTCGCTGATCAGCTCGTGGGCCGCTTCCTGCATCGCCGGAATCGGCGGCATGCCGCGATCCTGCAGCTTGAGTACCCGGGCCGGTAGCGCCGGCCAGAGCAGGGCGGCGAAGAGGAACGCGGGGGTGACGGTCTTGCCTTGCTGGATGCGCTGGTCGGTGTTGGTCAGGGCGTTGCGGATCAGCCTGTCGGTATAGTCCGGGTTGTGCTTGAGGGCCGCGGCGCTAGCCGGGAACAGCTGGCCGAACAGGCCGTAGTCGACCAGCAGCTCATAGGTGTATACGGCATAGCCGGCGAGGAACAGCTTGAGCACCTCGTCGAACAGGCGCGCCGCCGGAATCTCGCCGAGCATGGGAGCCAGCTTGTAAATCGGCATGGCGCTGTGCTTTTCGATATCGAAATCCAGCTTGGCGGCGAAGCGTACCGCGCGCAGCATGCGTACCGGGTCTTCCTGGTAACGCTGGGTCGGGTCGCCGATCAGCCGGACCAGGTGATTGCGGATGTCGTGCACGCCGTGGGCGTAGTCGAGGATGCGCTCGGTGCTCGGGTCGTAGTAGAGCGCATTGATGGTGAAGTCGCGGCGCTGGGCGTCGTCCTCCAGGCTGCCGTAGACGTTGTCACGCAGAATACGCCCGCTCTCGTTGCGCGAGGACAGTTGGCTGTGCTCTTCCTCGTCGCCCTCCGGATGGTTGGCGCGGAAGGTCGCAACTTCGATGATTTCTCGGCCGAAGTGCACATGCACCAGCTTGAAGCGCCGACCGATCACCCGTGCGTTGCGAAACTCGGCGCGCACCTGTTCGGGGGTGGCGCTGGTGGCGACGTCGAAATCCTTGGGGTCGATGTCCAGCAGCAGGTCGCGCACGCACCCGCCGACCAGATAGGCCTGGTAGCCGGCTTTTTGCAGGCGCTCGACCACGCTGATCGCGTAGCGGCTGATCTCCCCACGGTGAATGGGGTGCTGGCTGTTGCTCAGCACCTCGGGGGTACTGCGGGGGTGTTTGGCGCGGCGCAACGGCGAACGTAAAGACTTGAACAGCTTTTTCAGCATGGGATGCACTGTATGACGAAATGATCGGCCAGGATAAGGGAAGGCCGCAGGAATGGCGCGGATTCTAGCATTATGTCGGAAGTTGGTGTAGGACGAGGCGGGGGTGGTTCGAGGCGGGCAGGCTGGAAGCTACTGGGGGAGCCTAAGCTCCCCCCCAAGTAGGTGCGTGCTTTGTTTTTATTGTTATGGCGGGCTTTTTGTTGTTGTTCGGTTACCCGTTCCATCGAGTCAGGGACTCTTGGTAAACCTCCCAGGTCGGGAGTCAATAGCAAACGGATTGCTTTGGATGCTGATGCTGCCATGGTCATCCTGTGATCCAACCAGTACTGGAGCTGCCTCGGGGCAGTTTTGTTGTTCTCGGTCTGGTTGTGGGGCAAGCCCCAACGGCACTTCCTTTCCAAAAGAATCAGTTAGCTGCGCCTCCGTCTTGTTGTTCTTATTGTGCTGGAGTCGGTACGTCTTATTTTTATTATCGGGGTGCGGCTTGTTATTGTTGTTGTCCCAGTAATAAAGCAGATGCCGTGCCAGTTTTTTAAATCTCAATAAAATCAATAGCTTATGATTTTAGCCGGCGTTCGAAAGGCGAAAAAAAGCCGGGGTTTCGTTACCGTAAGCCCCGGCCTTTGTTACTAAGTGTTGAAGCGGTAACAGCTTAGGGAACCTTGCAAGCGCCCGCTTGTCTGCCGGCGACTACTCGGTAGCCGCCCCCGACTTGCGCCGCGGAATGCCCAGGCGTTGACGGCGTTCCCACAGGCATTTGCGGCTGATGCCGAGCTTGCGCGCCAGTTCGGTCTCGGTCATGTGGTCTTGGTGCTCGAGCACGAAGTGCTGGAAATAGTCTTCCAGCGACAGGTCCTCGGTCGGCTCCAGGCTGCCGTTGCTGGCCTGGGTCGGCTGTTCGGAAAAATCGTCGTCGTCCAGGTCGCTCAGTTCGATGTCGATGCCGAGCAGCTCGGCCGAGATGGCGCTGTTCTCACAGAGGATCACCGCTCGCTCGATGGCGTTCTCCAGTTCGCGCACGTTGCCCGGCCAGGAGTAGTGGCGGATCGCTTGTTCGGCGTCGGCGGCGAAATGCAGGCCCTCGCGACCCATGCGTGCACTCTGGCGTGTAAGGAAGGCGCGGGCGATTTCGATCACGTCGCTGCCGCGCTCGCGCAGGGCCGGCAGTTTCAGGGCGATGACGTGCAGGCGGTAATACAGGTCCTCGCGGAACTGGCCGATCTTGGCCAGGCTCTTGAGGTCGCGGTGGGTGGCCGCGATCAGGCGCACGTCGACCTTCTGCGACTGCACCGAACCAACCCGGCGAATCTCGCCTTCCTGCAGCACCCGCAGCAGCCGGGCCTGGGCCTCCAAGGGCAGCTCGCCGATCTCGTCGAGAAACAGGGTGCCGCCATCGGCGGCCTCGACCAGGCCGGCGCGACCGGCGCTGGCGCCGGTGAAAGCCCCCTTTTCGTGGCCGAACAGCTCCGACTCGATCAGGGTTTCCGGAATGGCCGCGCAGTTGACCGAGATCAGCGGCGCCTTGGCGCGCTTGGACAGGTTGTGCAGGGCGCGAGCGACCAGTTCCTTGCCGGTGCCGGATTCGCCCTGGACCAGCACGTTGGAATCGGTTGGAGCGACCTTGCGGATCTTGCTGTAGAGCTCCTGCATGGCCGGGCATGAGCCGATGATGCCGATCTCGCCATTGCTGTTGTCGGGGCCCTTGTCGGCGCCGCGATTGTTGCCTTCGACGGCGGCGGGGGCCTGCTTGGCCGCCTGCCGATCGCGCAGGATGCGCGCCACGGTCTGCAGCATTTCGTCGTGATCGAAGGGTTTGGCGATGTAGTCGACCGCGCCCATCTTCATCGAGTCGACTGCCGAGCGCAGGCTGGCATAGCTGGTCATGATCAGCACCGGAGTGCCTTCGCCGAGCTTGATCAACTCGGTGCCCGGTGCTCCGGGCAGGCGCAGGTCGCTGACGATCAGGTCGAAGCCGGGGATGCTGAAGCGTTCCTGGGCTTCCTGCACCGAGCCGGCTTCGCTGACCTGGTACTGGTTGCGTTCGAGCAGGCGGCGCAGGGCGGAGCGGATGATGGTTTCGTCTTCGACGATCAGAATGTGAGGCATTAAATTAAGTCTCTCGACGGTCTCAGGTCGCTGATTTAAGTCGCTACGGACGTCGCCTCGACATGCCGCGGCAGGGTCACCCGGATGCGGGTGCCACGCTGCTGCTCGGGATCGGCCGGGCTGTCGATTGTTATCTGTCCATAATGCTCTTCCACGATTGAATAGACCAGCGCGAGGCCGAGCCCCGTGCCTTTGCCCGGGTCCTTGGTGGTGAAGAAGGGCTCGAACAAACGGTCCATGATCGGTTTGGGAATACCGCTGCCTTCGTCCTCGACGATCAGGTCGACGGTGTGTTCGCTGGCTTCGCTCCTGACCCGGATAGCCGCGCCGGGTGGCGAGGCGTCGCGGGCATTGGACAGCAGGTTGATCAGCACCTGGGCGAGTCGCTGCGGATCGCCCTCGGCCCAGTGCTCCGGGTCGCACAGGTTGAAGAACTGCACCTCGACGCCGAGGCGATTGAGCGCCAGCAGGCCGATGGCATCCTGTGCCACCTGGGCCAGGCAGACCGGCTCGTCGGCCTGCTGATGAGCGCCGGAGTGGGCGAAGCTCATCAGCGACTGGACGATGCGCGAGACCCGCTTGGTCTGCTCGATGATCTGCTGGCTGATCTCGGTCAGCTCGCCGTCGCCCTCGCGCTCCTCGCGCAGGTTCTGCGCCAGGCAGGCGATGCCGGTGATCGGGTTGCCGATCTCGTGGGCGACCCCGGCGGCCAGGCGGCCGATGCTGGCCAGGCGTTCGGAGTGCACCAGCTTGTCTTCCAGCATCTGCGTCTCGGTCAGGTCCTCGACCAGCAGCACCAGGCCGCTGTTGCCCGGCGCCAGTGGCTCGTCGATCGCCGCCTTGTGCAGGTTGAGCCAGCGGATCTGGCCGTCCAGGGCCAGGCGCTGCTTGTGCAGGTGCTGGTCAGGCAGCTCGATGAAATGTTGCAGCAGGCCGCGCCAGGGCTCGCCGAGGGTGGTCAGGCGCGAGCCGACGATGCGCTGGGCGGGAATCTCGGTGAGCTCTTCCATGGCGCGGTTCCACATCAGGATTTCCTGGTCCTTGGCCAGCGAGCAGACGCCCATGGGCAGCTCCTGCAGGGTCTGGCGGTGGTAGCGGCGCAGCGCATCGAGTTCGGCGGCCAGGCCGGTGAGGCGCGAGTGGTAGTCCTCCAGGCGGCTCTCGATGAAGTGGATATCCTCGGTGACGTAGGTTTCGCTGCCGGCCTTGTAGGGCAGGAAGGTCTCGACGATGTCCTGGGCCACGCTCGGCCCCATCAGGCCGGAGAGGTTGGCCTCGATGCGATCGCGCAGGCGGCGCAGGGCATAGGGACGGCCCTCGTCGAACGGCAGGTGCAGGTCGCGCAAGGCCTGCTCGACCTCGCGCTGGGCAGTCTTGGCCCCCAGCGGCTTGGCCAGCTGGGCGGCGAACTCCTGTGGCGACAGGGCCAGCAGTTCACGGCGCTGGGGGCGGCGCACGTTGTCCACCGCGCAGGCCTCGGCGGCACTCTTTTCCTCGTCGCTGGCCTCGCTGAACAGCGAGACCAGGGTGAACATCAGCACGTTGGCCGCCAGCGAGGCGATGGCCGCCAGGTGCCAGCTGCTGTCGTCGAGCACGTAGACCAGGTTGAACAGGCGGATATAGATGCCTTCCAGGTTACCCAGCAGCGGCAGCAGCATGCCCACCAGCCAGACCCCGATGCCGGCCAGCAGGCCGGCGATGAAGCCGCGGCGGTTGGCGGTCGGCCAGTACAGCACCGAGAGCACGCCGGGGAGAAACTGCAGGGTGGCGACGAAGGCGACGATGCCCAGGTTGGCCAGGTCCTGCTCGGCGCCCAGCAGCAGGTAGAAGCCGTAGCCGGCCATGATGATGGCGAAGATCAGGGCGCGCCGCGTCCACTTCAGCCAGCGGTAGATGTTGCCCTCGGTGGGCGGCTGGTACAGCGGCAGTACCAGGTGGTTGAGGACCATGCCCGACAGCGCCAGGGTGGTGACGATGATCAGCCCGCTGGAGGCCGACAGGCCGCCGACGTAGGCGATCAGCGCCAGGGCCTGGCTGTTTTCGGCGATGCCCAGGCCGAGGGTGAAGTACTCGGGGTTGGTGCTGACCCCGGTGCGCAGGCCGGCCCAGAGGATCAGGGGCACCGCCAGGCTCATCAGCAGCAGGAACAGCGGCAGCCCCCAGCTGGCGCTGACCATTGCCCGCGGGTTGATGTTCTCGGTGAAGGTCATGTGGTACATGTGCGGCATGACGATGGCCGAGGCGAAGAACACCAGCAGCAGGGTGCGCCATGGGCCTTCCTGCAGTGGCGTGCGCAGGTTGGCCAGGGCTTCCTGGTTCTGTACCAGCCAGCGCTCCAGGTCCTGGGGACCGTCGAACACCCCGTAGAGCGCGTACAGGCCGATGATCGCCACGGCGCTCAGCTTGACCACCGATTCGAAGGCGATGGCGAACACCAGCCCTTCATGCTTCTCGCGGGTGGCGATATGCCGCGCCCCGAACAGAATGGTGAACAGGATGATCAGGCCGCAGAAGGCCAGGGCCACCCGTTGCTGCACCGGCTCGCGGGTGAGGATGCCGATGGAGTCGGCCACCGCCTGGATCTGCAGGGCCAGCAAGGGCAGCACGCCGATCAGCATGAAGATGGTGGTCAGGGCCCCGGCCCAGGTGCTGCGAAAGCGGAAGGCAAACAGGTCGGCCAGCGACGACAGCTGGTAGGTGCGGGTGATGCGCAGGATCGGGTAGAGCAGCACCGGGGCCAGCAGGAAGGCGCCGGACACCCCCAGGTAGCTGGCGAGGAAGCCGTAGCCATACTGGTAGGCCAGGCCGACCGTGCCGTAGAAGGCCCAGGCGCTGGCGTAGACACCGAGCGACAGGGTGTAGGTCAGCGGGTGGCGGATGATCGCACGCGGAATCAGGCCGTGTTCGCTGCTCCAGGCGACGCCGAACAGCACCAGCAGGTAGGCGGCGCTGATCAGCATCAGCTGGCTAAGGCTAAAGCTCGTCAGCATCACGTTGGCTCTGCAGGATAAAGGTCACCACGATCAGGATCAGCCAGAGTAGATAGGGCCGGTACCAGGCGCCGTTGGGGTCGATCCACCAGTCCATGATCGCCGGTGAGAACAGGTAAATCCCCACCACCAGGATCAGGACCAATCGATAGATATACATGCCGCTTCTCGCTAAGGGAGTGTCGCGATGGTAACGGATGCGTGCGCCTCTGCGTAGCGGGGACGGGGCGGATGCCGCGCCGCGCGGTGGCCAGCGGGCCTGCACGGCAGCGGCGGACGCGGGCCGAACCTGCGTGAGCTAGGCTTTATCCTGCGTCTACTCAAGCATGTCTCGGCGCAGCGCGGCGCTGCTGCGTCGTTGGGCATGCGTCCCGGCGCGAGGCAGCGCAAGGCGCCGTTTTGGGGCGTGCTGCTGGAGAGTCAGTGCCTCGGCCCTGTAACGGGACGCTGGCATAACTCTTGCGCAATCCTCATTTTCCGGACTTGCAGGAGCACTGCTATGTCGATCCATGTCGCCTTGCACCATGTGACCCACTACCACTACGACCGTGCAGTCCGGCTCGGTCCGCAGATCGTGCGCCTGCGCCCGGCACCGCACAGCCGCACCCGGGTGCTGTCCTATGCGCTGAAGGTCGAGCCCGGCGAGCACTTCATCAACTGGCAGCAGGACCCGCAAGGCAACTACCTGGCGCGCCTGGTGTTTCCTGACAAGACCCGCGAGCTCAAGGTGGAGGTCGACCTGGTCGCCGAGATGGCGGTGTTCAACCCCTTCGACTTCTTCCTCGAGCCCTATGCGGAGAAGATTCCCTTCGCCTACACCGAGGGCGAGCAGCGCGAGCTGGCGCCCTACCTGGTCAAGCTGCCGGCGAGCCAGCGCTTTGCCGATTACCTGGCCGGTATCTCGCGCACACCGACCGCCAGTGTCGATTTCCTGGTGGCGCTGAACCAGCGCCTGTCCACCGACATCAATTACCTGATCCGCATGGAGCCGGGGGTGCAGACGCCCGATGAAACCCTGGAGAAGGGCTCCGGCTCCTGCCGCGACTCGGCCTGGCTGCTGGTGCAGCTGCTGCGTCATCTGGGCCTGGCCGCGCGATTCGTTTCCGGCTACCTGATCCAGCTCACCGCCGACGTCAAGGCGCTGGACGGTCCCTCCGGCACCGAGGTGGACTTCACCGACCTGCACGCCTGGTGCGAGGTGTACCTGCCGGGTGCCGGCTGGATCGGCCTGGACGCGACCAGCGGCCTGTTCGCCGGCGAGGGGCATATTCCGCTGGCCTGCAGCCCCGAGCCGTCCTCGGCCGCGCCGATCAGCGGCGGGGTCGACGAATGCGAGTGCGAGCTTTCCCACGAGATGCGCATCGAGCGCATCTGGGAGGCGCCGCGAGTGACCAAACCCTACAGCGAGGCCCAGTGGCGGGCGATCGACGCGCTCGGCCGGCAGATCGACCAGGACCTGCAGCGTCATGACGTACGCCTGACCATGGGCGGCGAGCCGACCTTCGTCGCCCTCGACTACCCGGATGACGAGGAGTGGAACACCGCCGCCCTCGGCCCGAACAAGCGCCGCCTGGCCGCCGAGCTGTTCCACCGCCTGCGCGAACACTATGCGCCCCAGGCGCTGGTGCACTTCGGCCAGGGCAAGTGGTACCCCGGCGAGCAGCTGCCGCGCTGGTCGCTCAACTGCTACTGGCGCAAGGATGGCCAGCCGCTGTGGCTGGACCCCGCCCTGTACGCCGACGAACAGCGCGACTACGGCGTCGGGGCCGATACCGCCGGTCGATTTCTCGCCGACCTGGCGGCGCGCCTCGGGGTCGCCGGTGAGCACAGTTTTCCCGCCTACGAGGACTACCTCTACTACCTGTGGCGCGAACGCAAGCTGCCGAGCAACGTCACCCCGGAGGACTCGCGCCTGGACGATGCGCTGGAGCGCGCGCGCTTGCGCAAGGTGTTCGAGCAGGGCCTGGACAAGGTGGTCGGGCATGTCCTGCCGCTCGCCCGGCGGGTCGAGGAAGACGGCTGGCAGAGCGGCCCCTGGTTCCTGCGCGAGGAACATTGCCGGCTGTTGCCGGGCGACTCGCCGCTGGGCTACCGCCTGCCGCTGGACTCCCAGCCCTGGGTAAAGAAGAGCGACTACCCCTACGTCAATCCGCTCGACCCGTCCCAGGCATTCCCGCCGCTGCCGAGCGCCGCGCAGATCCGTCGCCAGGCGCAGGGCGCTCGCCCGCCCCAGGCCGGCGCCGCGCCCAGCCGGCCGGCGCCGACGCCGGGGCAGTCGGCCGCCGACGTGGTGCGTACTGCGCTCTGCGCCGAACCCCGGGGCGGGCGCCTGTACCTGTTCATGCCGCCGCTGGAGAGGCTGGAGGACTATCTGGAGCTGGTCGCGGCCATCGAGGCCACGGCCGCCGAGCTCGATTGCCCGGTGCTGCTCGAGGGCTATGAGCCGCCGCAGGACCCGCGCCTGCAGTCGTTTCGCGTCACCCCCGACCCGGGCGTGATCGAGGTCAATATCCACCCGGCCAGCAGCTGGGAGGAGCTGGCCGAGTGCAGCCAGTTCCTCTACGAGGCCGCGCGCCAGTCGCGCCTGTCCAGCGAGAAGTTCATGATCGACGGCCGCCATACCGGCACCGGCGGTGGCAACCATTTCGTCCTCGGCGGCGCCACCCCGGCCGACTCGCCCTTCCTGCGTCGCCCCGATCTGCTGCGCAGCCTGATCGGCTACTGGCACAACCACCCGTCACTGTCCTACCTGTTCTCCGGTCTGTTCATCGGCCCCACGTCCCAGGCGCCACGGGTCGACGAGGCGCGCAACGATGCCCTCTACGAGCTGGAGATCGCCTTCGCCCAGATCCCCGAGCCGGGTCGCGACAGTCCGCCCTGGCTGGTCGACCGGCTGTTGCGCAACCTGCTGGTGGACGTTACCGGCAACACCCATCGCGCCGAATTCTGCATCGACAAGCTGTACTCCCCGGATTCCGCCAGCGGCCGCCTCGGCCTGCTCGAGCTGCGCGCCTTCGAGATGCCGCCCCATGCACAGATGAGCCTGGCCCAGCAGCTGCTCTTGCGTGCGCTGGTCGCGCGTTTCTGGCAGCAGCCCTATCGCCCGGCCAAGCTGGTGCGCTGGGGCACTGAACTGCACGACCGCTTCCTGTTGCCGCATTTCGTCGAACAGGACTTCGCCGACGTCTTGCTCGAGCTGGAGACGTTCGGTTACGGCCTGCGCGCGGAATGGTTCGCCCCGCATTTCGAGTTCCGCTTTCCCAAGGCCGGCGATTTCGCCGTCAAGGGCATCGACCTGGAGCTGCGTCAGGCCCTCGAGCCCTGGCATGTGCTGGGCGAGGAGGGGGCCGTCGGCGGCACCGTGCGTTATGTCGACTCGTCGCTGGAGCGCCTGCAGGTCAAGCTCGCCGGCCTGGCCCCGGATCGCTACGTGCTGACCTGCAACGGGGTACCGGTGCCGCTGCGGCCGACCGGCACGGTCGGCGAGTTCGTCGGCGGCGTGCGTTTTCGCGCCTGGCAGCCGGCCAACTGCCTGCAGCCGACCATCG
Source organism: Pseudomonas zhanjiangensis (assembly GCF_041027545.1). NCBI lineage: Bacteria > Pseudomonadati > Pseudomonadota > Gammaproteobacteria > Pseudomonadales > Pseudomonadaceae > Pseudomonas > Pseudomonas zhanjiangensis. The sequence continues at coordinate 16,920 of NZ_JBFTEG010000017.1, forward strand.
GTGTGCATGCGCCCCTGGTATTCGACCTTTTCGACAGCTGGATGAGCCGCTCCCTGGGCGGTTGCCAGTATCATGTCGCCCATCCCGGCGGACGCAACTACGAAACCCTGCCGGTCAACGCCTACGAGGCGGAAAGCCGGCGCCTGGCGCGCTTCTTCCGCCTCGGCCATAGCCCGGGCACGCGTGCGCCAGTGGCACCGATCGACAACCCTGAACTGCCGATGACCCTGGATTTGCGGCTCAGCTAGGCCGCCTCTGCAGGCATGATCGGACTCGCGGTCGGCGCCGCTACTGGCGGCCGCGAGTACACTGGCGGTTGCTGCCCAATTTCCTGTTGCAGAGTTACCCATGCCCGACCTGTTTGCCGACTATCCGCTCAACGATGGTGCCTACCACGAACTGCTCGACGCCCGGGGCCGGGTGCGGCCGCACTGGCAGCGGCTGGTCGAGCGCCTGCAGCGCAGCAACGCGACCCAGTTGCAGCAGCGCCAGGCGCTGCTGGCCCGGCAGATCCAGGAAAACGGCGTGACCTACAACGTCTATGCCGAGCCGGACGGTGCCGACCGCCCCTGGGAGCTGGACCTGCTGCCCAACCTGATTCCGGCCGAGGAATGGCGGCAGGTCGCCGCCGGCGTGGCCCAGCGCGCCAGTCTGCTCAACGCCGTGCTAGCCGATATCTATGGGCCGCAGCAGTTGATCGCCGATGGCCTGCTGCCGGCCGAGCTGGTGTTCGGCCACAACAACTTCCTCTGGCCCTGCCAGGGCGTGCAGCCGCCGGGTGGCACCTTCCTGCACATCTATGCGGTGGACCTGGCGCGCGCTCCCGACGGTCGCTGGTGGGTCACCGCCGACCGCACCCAGGCACCTTCGGGGGCCGGCTATGCGCTGGAGAATCGCCAGATCGTCGCCCGCGCCCTGCCCGAGCTGTATCGCGACCTGCGGGTGCAGCACCTGGGGGGATTCTTTCGCACCCTGCAGGACACCCTGGCACGCCAGGCGCCGGCCGACGGCGAGACGCCGCTGGTGGTGCTGCTGACCTCGGGGCGTTTCAACGAGAGCTATTTCGAGCACCTGTACCTGGCTCGCCAGCTCGGCTACCCGTTGGTCGAGGGCAGTGACCTGACGGTGCGCAACGCCACCCTCTACCTCAAGACCCTGTCCGGCTTGCGCCGGGTGCATGCGGTGCTGCGCCGCCTGGACGACGACTTCTGCGACCCGCTGGAGCTGCGCACCGACTCGGCGCTCGGCGTGCCCGGCCTGCTCGAAGCGGTGCGCCAAGGGCGGGTGCTGGTGGCCAATGCCCTGGGCAGCGGCGTACTCGAGTCCCCAGGCCTGCCGGGCTTCCTGCCGGCGATCAGCGAGTGCCTGCTGGGCCAGAAGCTGTTGCTGCCGAGTATCGCCAGCTGGTGGTGTGGCGAGCCGCCGGTGCTGGAAGTGGCCCTGAAAAAACTCGACAGACTGCTGGTGCGGCCCAGCTTTCCGTCGCAGAACTTCGCCCCGGTATACGGTCGCGACCTCGATGCCGAACAGCGCGCGAGCCTGGTCGAGCGCCTGCGCGCGCGGCCCTATGCCTACGTGGCCCAGGCGCAGGCGCAGCTGTCCCAGGCGCCGGTGTGGCTGGGCGAGGAGGGCGGCCTGCAGCCGCGCGCGATCGGCATGCGGGTGTTCGCCGTGGCCAGTGCCGAGGGCTACCGGGTGCTGCCCGGCGGCCTGACCCGGGTGGCCACCGAGGCGCATGCCGAGGTGGTGTCGATGCAGCGCGGTGGGGCGAGCAAGGACACCTGGGTGCTCGGCGAACGCGGTGCCGGCGGCGAGCCCTGGCAATGGCTGCGTCAGCTGGGGGTGGCCGACCTGGTGCGTAGCGATCCCTACCTGCCCTCGCGGGTGGTGGAGAACCTCTACTGGTTCGGCCGCTACAGCTCGCGCTGCGAGGATAGCGCGCGCCTGCTGCGGATCATGCTGGGCCGCTATGTCGACGATGACGACGATCCGCAGGCGCTGCAGACGGCGCTGGCCCTGGGCGAGAACCTCGGCCTGCTGGCCGAGGCCCACAGCGGCCCGCTGGAACAGCGCCTGCTCCAGGCCCTGCTCGACGGCGACTGGCCGGCCAGCCTGCGCGCCAACCTGGAGCGTCTGCAATGGACCGCCGGCAGCGTGCGCGGCAAGCTGTCCCAGGCCAATTGGCAGCTGCTGCTGGAGCTGCAGCGCGAGACGCAGGGCCTGCCGGGCGACCCCGACGACTTCGGCGAGCTGCTGGATTTCCTCGACGGCCTGCTGATTTCCCTGGCCTCGCTGTCCGGCTTCGCCCTGGACGACATGACCCGCGACGACAGCTGGCGTTTCCTGATGATCGGCCGCTGCATCGAGCGCCTGCAGTTCCTCGCGCGTAGCGTCGCCGAGTTCCTGCGCAGCGATGCCGCCGACGATCAGTCGGCCCTGGAGTGGCTGCTCGAACTGGGTAATAGCAGCATCACCTACCGCACCCGTTACCTGGCTTCGGCGCAGCTGCTGCCGGTACTCGATCTGCTCCTGCTCGACGAGCAGAACCCTCACGCGGTGCTGTTCCAGCTGCGCACCCTGCTGCGTTCGCTGAAGCGTCTGGGCGAGCGCTTCGAGCTGCCCGCCGACCTGCCGCTGCTGAACCTGGAGCGCCGCCTGAGCGGCGTCGGCCTGGGCAGCCTGGAAAATCCGCTGTTCGGTCCGAGCAGTGTCAAGGCGGTGCTCGATGGTCTGGCCGAGCTGCTCGAGGCGGTCGCCCGGGCCGCGGGCGACGTATCCGACCGCCTGGGCTTGCGTTTCTTCGTCCACGTTGATCCCAGCCAGGGGACCCAGTCGACATGAGCAGCGCCTTCTATCAGGTTCTCCACGACACCCATTACCGCTATTCGGCGCCGGTCTCGCTGGCCCAGCAGCTGGCGCACCTGTGGCCGCGTGACTGTCCCTGGCAGCGCTGGCAGACCCGTCAGCTGCAGGTGAGCCCGCTGCCCTGTCAGCGCCGCGACGGCCTGGACGTGTTCGGTAATCCGCTGACCCGGCTGGTGTTCGAGCGCCCGCACCATGAGCTGACGGTGGCCGCCAAGCTGCGCGTCGAGGTGCTGGCCCGGCCGCGCCTGGAGCTGGGTGACTCGCCGCCCTGGGAGCAGGCCAGCGCCGCGCTCAGCTATAGCGGCAAGCCACTCGGTCGCGAATTGCTGCAGGCCGCCCGCTATCGTTTCGAGTCGCCCTATGTGCGCCTCAAGCACGCCTTCAGCGACTATGCCGCCGACTGTTTTCCGGCGGAGCGACCGCTGCTGTTGGCCGTCCAGGCCCTGATGCAGAAGATCTTCGACGAGTTCAGCTTCGATGCGGCGGCCACCCAGGTGGCCACGCCGCTGCTGCAGGTGCTCGAGGAGCGCCGCGGGGTATGCCAGGACTTCGCCCACCTGATGCTCGCCTGCCTGCGCTCGCGGGGGCTGGCGGCGCGCTATGTCAGCGGCTACCTGTTGACCCAGCCGCCGCCCGGTCAGCCGCGGTTGATCGGTGCCGACGCGTCGCACGCCTGGATCTCGGTGTATTGCCCGCGCCAGGGCTGGGTGGATTTCGACCCGACCAACAACGTGCTGCCGGCCTTGGAACACATCACCCTGGCCTGGGGTCGCGACTTCGCCGATGTCTCGCCGCTGCGCGGGGTGATCCTCGGCGGCGGCCGCCACGACCCCGAGGTGCGAGTTACCGTACTGCCGCTGGCGGCGCCCTAGGCGCCGGGCGCCCTCAGCGCGCGCCAGGTGCGTGTAACCAGGGTGATCGCGGCCAGGCTCAGGGCCCCGGCGAGAATGCCGAGCAGGGCGTTGAGCAGCACCGGCAGGGCGGTTGCCAGCAGGCCGTTGTCGATGCCGCCGGCCAGCTGCTCGATGCCATGGTGAAGGACCGGCACGCCGTGGCTGAGGATGCCACCGCCGACCAGAAACATCGCCGCGGTGCCCAGCAGCGACAGGCCCTTCATCAGGTAGGGCGCGGCGATCAGGATGGCCTGGCCGAGCTGGCGCTGCAGTTGGGCGGCCCGACCAGCCCCGCCGCGCTGGTTGAGGTAGAGGCCGGCGTCGTCGAGTTTGACGATGCCGGCCACCAGGCCGTAGACCCCGGCCGTGATCAGCAGGGAAATGCCGGCCAGGACCAGCAGCTGCTGAAGCAAGGGCGCCGTTGCCACCGTGCCCAGGGTGATGGCGATGATCTCGGCCGAGAGAATGAAGTCGGTACGGATCGCCCCGCGGATCTTGCCCTGCTCGAAGGCCTGCAGGTCCACCTGCGGATCGCTCACGGCCTGGACCAGTTGCCGATGCTCAACCTGCTCTTCGGCCGGCCCGTGGAGCGCGCGGTGCGCCAGCTTCTCGAAGCCCTCGTAGCAGAGAAAGGCGCCGCCGAGCATCAGCAGCGGGGTCACCGCCCAGGGCGTCAGGGCGCTGATCAGCAGCGCCGCGGGCACCAGGATCAGCTTGTTCTTCAGCGAGCCCTTGGCCACCGCCCAGACCACCGGCAGCTCGCGTTCGGCACGCACCCCGGTGACCTGCTGGGCGTTCAGGGCCAGGTCGTCGCCGAGCACCCCGGCGGTCTTCTTCGCGGCGACTTTGCTCATCAGCGCCACATCGTCGAGCAGGGTGGCGATGTCATCGATCAGGGTCAGGAGGCTGGCGCCGGCCATGCTGGGGTTCCTTGTGTTGGGGCTGGCTGGGTCGTGGGTCGCTGGCGCGGTGGCCGGCTCAGTCGGGCTGGCGCTCGACCCACTTGGGCGCCACGCTCGGCTGCCACTGGCGCAGCGCCTGCAGCAGCTCGGCCGGCGATTCGGCGAGCTGGAGCATGGCGCGGTGCTGGGGGCGAACGAAACGCTCGGCGACCAGGTGGTCGAGGAAGTCGCCGAGCTTGCCGTAGAAGCCATCGACGTCGAGCAGGCCGAGCGGCTTGCCGTGGTAGCCGAGCTGGCCCCAGGTCCAGACCTCGAACAGCTCTTCCAGGGTACCGAGGCCGCCGGGCAGGGCGATGAAGGCGTCGCTGAGTTCGGCCATGCGCGCCTTGCGCGCGTGCATGCCGTCGACCACTTCCAGGCGGGTGAGGCCCTGGTGGCCGATTTCCGCGCGCTCCAGGCTCTGCGGGATGATGCCGATGACTTCGCCGCCGGCAGCCATGGCGGCGTCCGCGACTACGCCCATCAGGCCCACCGCGCCGCCGCCATAGATCAGGCGCAGGCCCTGCTCGGCGAGATGACGGCCGAGGCTCTCGGCGCTCTGCCGGTAGATCGGCTGGGCGCCGGGGCTGGCGCCGCAGAACACGCAGATGGATTGCAGGGACATGACCACTCCTGAGGCTGGATTCCGGGTCCACAGGGTAGCGGTTGCAGCCTCTGCGACCAAGGCTTCAGCGCGGCGGATGCGCCTCGCTGCAGGCGCCACTGGTGGCGCAGGCGTAGGCGGCGAGCAGGCTGTGCAGCAGGCTGGCGAGGGGCATGATGGCTCTCCGGAGGGTTGGTATCTACAGGGTAGACGTTGGCGGCACGGCGGGCCGGTTGATTGTGTCGATGGCGGCAATAGCGGCTGCGCTGCGCACTGCATCACCAAATGGAATGACATGGCGAATAAAGGTCGTTTGTTGTGTCGCGCCGAGCCGGCTATTACTTCAGTCCTGCCGAACCGTGCCCGAGCGGCTTGGTTATGCGGGTGGTCCGAGCCGTGGGGGAGAGTCCGCGCCCTGTCCACTCGTCCTGAATGCCCCTCTAAGGATTGCTGGATGAGCCTACGCCAAGAGTGTTTGTGGGAGAAACTGACGCCGCAGCGACCGAGCGCCGAGCGGCTGATCGGTGAGTTGCGGGTCGATGTCTGTGTGGTCGGTGCCGGGATTACCGGGCTCAGCGCGGCGCTGCACCTGCTCGAGCAGGGCAAGACGGTGTGCGTGCTGGAGGCCCATGAAACCGGCCACGGTGGGTCCGGGCGCAATGTCGGCCTGGTCAATGCCGGCATGTGGATCGCCCCGGACGAGGTCGAGGCCAAGCTGGGCAGTGCAGTGGGCGGCAAGCTGCTGGCGGCCATGGGCGCGGCGCCGTCGCTGGTGTTCTCGCTGATCGACAAGTACGCCATCGACTGCCAGGCCCGCCGCGAAGGCACCCTGCACATGGCGCACAACGCCCGCGGCCAGGCCGATCTGCAGCGCCGCTGCGAGCAGTGGCAGCGCCGCGGCGCACCGGTCGAGCTGCTCACCGGCGGGGCCTGCCGGCAGGCCACCGGTACCGAACGCATCGCCGCGGCCCTGCTCGACCGGCGCGCCGGCACCCTCAATCCGATGGCCTACACCAGCGGCCTGGCCAAGGCCGTGACCGATCTGGGCGGCCGGCTCTTCCATCGTTCGCCGGTGGTCCGCCTGGAGCGTCAGGGCGCCGGCTGGTGCGTGGTCAGCGAGCAGGGCGCGGTCAGCGCCGAGCAGGTGGTGCTGGCCTCCAATGCCTACACCGAGGGCGAGTGGAGCGAACTGCGCAGCAATTTCTTTTCCGGCTTCTACTACCAGGTCGCCTCCGAACCGCTGCAGGGCGAGCAGGCCGCCAGCATCCTGCCTGGTGGACAAGGCGCCTGGGATACCCGCCAGGTACTCAGCAGCATTCGCCGCGACGCCGAGGGGCGCCTGCTGCTCGGCAGCCTGGGCAATGGCGCGGCCAAGCCGCTCTGGTTCCTGCGCGCCTGGGCCGACAGGATCCAGCAGCACTACTTCCCCAGGCTGGGGCGGGTGAGCTGGCAGAGCACCTGGACCGGCTGCATCGCCTTCACCCCGGATCATCTGATGCGCCTGTTCGAGCCGGCGCCGGGACTGCTCGCGGTCACCGGTTACAACGGCCGCGGGGTCACCACCGGCAGCGTGGTCGGCAAGGCCTTCGCCGACTACCTGTGCCGGGGCGATGCCCAGGCACTGCCGATGCCGCTGCAGCCGATGCGCAGGGTCAGTGTCGCCGGGTTGCGCAGCGGCCTGTACGAAGCCGGTTTTTCGCTTTATCACGCCGGCCAATGCCTGCGGGTAGTGATCTGAGGCAGGCAGGCGAGCCGCCGAGGCTCGCGCGCCGTGTGTCATAACAACGCAGTCGGGGCGCCAGGCTGGTGCAGAAAAAAACCAGCCGTTACCGAAGGTAAACCGACGTTTTCCTCTCTGGCATGGATATCCGGCCGGAGCGACCGGTCGTGAAAAATGTCTTTCAGCAATCTCTGGTTTTTTTGCAAAAAACTCTTTTCCTGCCGGGGTTTTTCCCTGTAGAAAACCCTGGCATGTCATTTGCTCCTGCCCTTTGCAGCAATCAACAAGAAAGAAAAGTAGCAGTACTCACACCCACCATATGGAGTAACAAAGCTATGTCGCAGATGATTTTCAGAAAGGGTTTTCTGGCGCTCGCCGTCACCAGTGCCATGGGCCTTTCCTCCCTGGCTCAGGCTGATCTGGTGATCGGCGTTGCCGGTCCGCACACCGGCGCCAACGCCACCTTCGGCGAACAATACTGGCGGGGTGCGACCCAGGCAGCCGAAGACATCAACGCAGCAGGCGGCGTCAACGGCGAGATGATCAAGCTGATCAAGGCCGACGATGCCTGCGAGCCCAAGCAGGCAGTGTCCGTGGCCAACCGCCTGGTCGACCAGGACGGCGTCAATGGTGTGGTTGGCCACTTCTGCTCCTCTTCGACCATTCCGGCCTCCGAGGTCTATGACGAGGCCGGGATCATCGCCATCACCCCGGGCTCGACCAACCCGCAGGTCACCGAGCGCGGCCTGCCGGGCATGTTCCGTATCTGTGGCCGTGACGACCAGCAGGGCGTCGTCGCCGGCGACTACATCATCGATACCCTCAAGGCCAGCAAGGTCGCGATCATCCACGACAAGGACACCTATGGCCAGGGCCTGGCGGATGCGACCAAGGCCCAGCTGAACAAGCGCGGCGTCACCGAGGTGATCTACGAAGGCCTGACCCGCGGCGAGAAAGACTTCAACGCGCTGGTCACCAAGCTGCGCGCCGCCGGCGTCGAAGTCGTGTATTTCGGCGGTCTGCATGCCGAGGCCGGCCCATTGGTGCGGCAGATGCGTGAGCAGGGGCTGACTGCGACCTTCCTCTCCGGCGACGGTATCGTCACCGACGAACTGGTCACCACCGCCGGCGGGCCGCAGTACACCAAGGGCGTGCTGATGACCTTCGGTGCCGACCCGCGCCTGATCCCCGATGGCAAGGCGGTGATCGACAAGTTCCGCGCCAACGGCTTCGAGCCCGAAGGCTATACCCTCTACTCCTATGCTTCGGTGCAGGCCCTGGCCGCAGCCTTCAACGGCGCCGGCAGCAACGACAGCGCCAAGGCCAGTGCCTGGCTGAAAGCCAATCCGGTAGAGACCGTGATGGGCAAGAAGGAGTGGGACGCCAAGGGCGACCTCAAGGTCTCCGACTACGTCGTCTACGAGTGGGACGATCAGGGTAAATACCACCAGCAGTAAGCTCAGGGCGTCGCTCCGGTCCGGTCCTTCCCGCTTGGGATGGCCCGGCCCGGCTGGCGTCTTGCTCGGCTAGCCGCTCAGGCGCCCGTGCGCCTGGACGGTTAGAGCCTTCCGGGAACTGCTGAGTCGTCGACCCCGCCCGCCGCTGCATCCTGTGCGGCGGCGCTCAGCAGTACCCGTCTGAAACCACCTGAGGCGACCGGTCCACAAGGCCGGCCCGCCAGCAGACGAGACTGAGTCAATGGACGGTATCTTCCTGCAGCAAATGATCAACGGGCTCACGCTCGGTGCGGTCTATGGCCTGATCGCCATCGGCTACACCATGGTCTACGGCATCATCGGCATGATCAACTTCGCCCACGGCGAGGTGTACATGATCAGCGCCTACCTCTCGGCCATTACCCTGGCCGTGCTGGCCTACTTCGGCCTCGAATCCTTTCCGCTGCTGATCCTCGGCACGCTGCTGTTCACCATCTGCATCACCGGCGTGTACGGCTGGGTGATCGAGCGGGTGGCCTACAAGCCGCTGCGCAACTCCACCCGCCTGGCGCCGCTGATCAGCGCCATCGGCATGTCGCTGGTGTTGCAGAACTATGTGCAGATCAGCCAGGGCGCGCGCCAGCAAGGCGTGCCGACCCTGCTCGAGGGCGCCTTCAAGCTGCACATCGGCGAAGGCTTCGTGCAGCTGACCTACACCAAGGTGTTCATCCTCATCGCCGCCTTCGTCGGCATGGCGCTGCTGACCTACGTGATCCAGTACACCAAGCTCGGCCGCATGTGCCGCGCGACCCAGCAGGATCGCAAGATGGCCTCGATCCTCGGGATCAATACCGACCGGGTGATCTCCTACGTGTTCGTCATCGGCGCGGCCATGGCGGCCCTGGCCGGCGTGCTGATCACCATGAACTACGGCACCTTCGACTTCTATGCCGGCTTCATCATCGGCATCAAGGCGTTCACCGCGGCGGTGCTCGGCGGCATCGGCTCGCTGCCCGGGGCGATGCTCGGCGGCCTGATTCTCGGGGTGGCCGAGGCGCAGTTCTCCGGCATGGTCAACACCGACTACAAGGACGTGTTCAGCTTCTCGCTGCTGGTGTTGATCCTGATCTTCCGTCCCCAGGGCCTGTTGGGCCGTCCCCACGTGGCGAAGGTGTAACCAATGTCCTCAACCCTTGCAAGCAAACGTCTGGATGTGAAAAAGAGCCTGGTCGACGCGGTACTCGCCGGTCTGATCGCGCTGATCGTGTTCGGCCCGATCGTCGGCGTGGTTCTCGACGGCTATGCCTTCAACCTGGAGACGGAGCGGGTGGCGGCGGTCGTCGGCGTGGTCATGCTCGGTCGCTTCTTCCTCAGCCTGTTCCTGCAGACCCCCAAGGGCCTGGCAATCCTCGCCGGCTTCGAGACCACGGGCTCCGGCGTGCATGTGCTGGCGCCGGACCACAAGAGTCAGTTGCGCTGGGTCGTCCCGCTGCTGGTGGTGATCGCCCTGGTGTTTCCGTTCTTCGCCGGCAAGTACCTGCTGACCGTGGTCATCCTCGGCCTGATCTACGTGCTGCTCGGCCTCGGCCTTAACATCGTGGTCGGCCTGGCCGGCCTGCTCGATCTGGGCTACGTGGCCTTCTACGCCATCGGCGCCTACGGCCTGGCGCTGGGCTATGAATACCTCGGTCTGGGCTTCTGGTCGGTGCTGCCGCTGGCGGCCGTGGCAGCCGCCATGGCCGGGGGCATCCTCGGCTTCCCGGTGCTGCGCATGCACGGCGACTACCTGGCCATCGTCACCCTCGGCTTCGGCGAGATCATCCGCCTGGTGTTGAACAACTGGCTGGACTTTACCGGCGGGCCGAATGGCATGTCGGTGCCCTCGCCGAGCTTCATGGGCCTGGAATTCACCCGCCGGGCCAAGGACGGTGGCGTGCCCTTCCACGAGTTCTTCGGTATTCCCTACGACTCCAACCTGAAGTTCATGTTCATCTACCTGGTGCTGTTCCTGGTGGTCATGCTGGTGCTCTACATCAAGCATCGCCTGACCCGCATGCCGGTCGGCCGCGCCTGGGAAGCCTTGCGCGAGGACGAGATCGCCTGCCGTGCCATGGGCCTGAACCACGTGCTGGTCAAGCTCTCGGCGTTCATGATCGGCGCTTCCACCGCCGGCCTGGCCGGGGTGTTCTTCGCCAGCTACCAGGGCTTCGTCAACCCGGCCTCGTTCACCTTCTTCGAGTCGGCGCTGATCCTCGCCATCGTGGTGCTCGGCGGCATGGGTTCGACCGTCGGCGTGGTGCTCGCGGCGTTCGTCCTGACCGTTGCGCCGGAGCTGCTGCGCAGCTTCGCCGAATACCGGGTGCTGCTGTTCGGCGTGCTGATGGTGCTGATGATGATCTGGCGCCCGCGCGGGCTGATCCGGGTCAGCCGCAGCGGAGTACAACCACGTCAAGGAGTAGCGCCATGAGCGAAGAAATTGTCCTCTCGGTCGACCGCCTGGCGATGCACTTCGGCGGGATCAAGGCGCTGAACGATGTCAGCCTGACCATCAAGCGCAATTCCATCTCGGCCCTGATCGGCCCCAACGGTGCGGGCAAGACCACGGTATTCAACTGCCTGACCGGCTTCTACAGCGCCACCGGTGGCAGCATCAAGCTCAACGCCCGGGGCAAGACCACCGACGTGATCAAGGTGCTCGGCGAACCCTTCGCCCTGGGCGACTTCGTCTCCCCGCCGAAGTTCTTCAGCCGCCTGTACTACAAGATGTTCGGCGGTACCCACCTGGTCAACCGTGCCGGTCTGGCGCGCACCTTCCAGAACATCCGCCTGTTCAAGGAGATGTCGGTGGTGGAGAACCTGCTGGTGGCCCAGCACATGTGGATCAACCGCAACCTGCTGGCCGGCGTGTTCAATACCCCGGGTTTTCGCAAGGCCGAGAGCCAGGCGCTGGACCACGCCTTCTACTGGCTGGAGGTGGTCGACCTGGTCGACTGCGCCAACCGTCTGGCCGGCGAGTTGTCCTACGGTCAGCAGCGCCGCCTGGAAATCGCCCGGGCCATGTGTACGCGGCCGCAGATCATCTGCCTGGACGAGCCGGCGGCCGGCCTCAACCCGCAGGAAACCGAGGCGCTCAGCCGGATCATCCGCCTGCTGCGCGACGAGCACGACCTGACCGTGCTGCTGATCGAGCACGACATGGGCATGGTCATGAGCATCTCCGACCATATCGTCGTCCTCGACCACGGCCTGGTGATCGCCCAGGGCGGCCCCGAGGCGATCCGTAACGACCCCAAAGTGATCGCCGCCTACCTGGGCGCCGACGAGGAGGAACTGGTATGAGTCAGCCGATCCTCGAACTGAAACAGCTGGATGTGTTCTATGGGCCGATCCAGGCCCTGAAGAAGGTAGACCTGCATATCGACGAGGGCGAGACGGTCAGCCTGATCGGCGCCAACGGGGCGGGCAAGTCCACCCTGCTGATGTCGATCTTCGGCCAGCCACGTGCCGCCTCCGGGCAGATCCTCTACCGCGGCACCGACATCACCCTGAAGTCCTCGCACTACGTCGCCTCCAACGGCATCGCCCAGTCGCCGGAAGGCCGGCGGGTGTTCCCCGACATGAGCGTCGAGGAGAACCTGATGATGGGCACCATCCCGATCGGCGACAAGCACGCCGGCCAGGACATGCAGGCGATGTTCGAGCTGTTCCCGCGGCTCAAGGAGCGGCGCAACCAGCGCGCCATGACCATGTCCGGTGGCGAGCAGCAGATGCTCGCCATCGCCCGGGCGTTGATGAGCCGGCCCAAGCTGCTGCTGCTGGACGAGCCGAGCCTGGGATTGGCGCCGATCGTGGTCAAGCAGATCTTCCAGACCCTGCGCGAACTGGCCCAGGGGGGCATGACCATCTTCCTGGTGGAGCAGAACGCCAACCATGCCCTGCGCCTGTCCAACCGTGGCTACGTGATGGTCAATGGCGAGATCCGCCTCAGTGGCAGCGGCGAGGAGCTGCTGGGCAACGAGGAAGTGCGCAAGGCCTACCTCGGCGGGCACTGATCCTTCGCCCTCCACGCGCGCGTGCCGCCCCGGCGCGCGCGCCTTTGATTACAACGCCCTGCTGCTCCTGCGTTATTTGCCCACAAAGACTGTGCAGCGATCTGTGGATAAGGTGCGGGTAAGGCCCTGCAGGCCGCGTCGGCCGGCGCTCCGGCGACCCTGGCTGTTATTTGACCAGCCCGGCTTTTCTTCTAATAAAACAGCTACTTGGAAATTCGATCGAGGGCGTCGGGAATCGCCTGAGTTGTCCACGGCTGCTGTGTGCAGAGTTGTGGATAAGCTTGGCATGACTGGCTGCAGCCCTCGTCGGTAGTGGCTTTGCGCTACCTGCTGGTTTTTTGTGCAATCGCTCGGCGGCCTCTCCGTCAAAGCGCGGCCCCACCATGTCGAGTGAGCTTGCGCAGTTATCCAGCATCTCTGTGGGCCGAGCTGTGGACAAGGTGGGTGTAGCGCCCTGCAGGCCTTGTCGCTTGGCCCCTGCGCCGCGCTGGTGGTTTATTGATCAGTCGGATACAGCGACTCGAAACAAGGACTTATCCAACGGCTGTGGAGCGTTCTGCAAAGTTGTCCACGACTACTGTGCGTAGAGTTGTGGATAAGGTCGGCATGGCTTGCCGGAGGCCAGATACGCTGCGGCTTTGCGCGCTCTGTGCGTTTTTTGTTCAGTCACCAACGGCGGGCCCGCAGGGCATGCCTGGTAGTCAGCCGTCAAGAATTAATCGTGAATTTTCAATGGATTGCACGCCGGCCTTGGCAAGCCGATGGGCACTTATCCAGAAACGCTGTGGAGCGAACTGTGGATAAGCTGCGCATCGCTGTCGCCAGGTCACGCAGGACTAGGTGCGGGCAAAACTGGCTGTTTTTCGCTCAGTGTTACGGGGTGAGCGCCGGATAATTGCTCAGCGCGCCTATCTGGGTCGAGCGGCCGAGCAGCTGCAGGGCGCGGTCCGGGTAATCGGTGATCAAGGCGTTGGCCCCCAGATCCAGCACGCGGCGCATGGCCGGCTGCTCGTTGATGGTCCACAGCTGCACGTTGAGGCCGCGGCCCGAGGCGGTGCGCAGCAGGCTGGCGCTGGCGATCGCCAGGCCATTGTGGCGTTCGGGGATCTGCAGGGCCTGATAGGACGGCGACAGCAGGCTGCCCAGGCCGAGCCAGTCGAGCGCTACCAGCAGGCGTACCGAGGCCGGGCCGGCCGAGGTGGCGACGCCGGGGCAGCTCTGGCGAAACAGTTTCAGGCTGCGTTCATGGAAGCTGCCGACGATCACCCGGTCGCGCTGGCCGCTGCGGGTCAGGGCCTCGCACAGGCGTTCTTCCAGGCCGGCATCGGCGACCTTGATCTCGACGACCTTGGGCGTGTCGGGGAAGTGCTGGAGGACCTCGGCGAAGGTCGGGATGCGGATGCCCTGGCCGCGGTAGGGGTAGCTCTCGCCACCGTCGGCGCTCCAGCGATAGCCGGCGTCCAGCGCCTGCAGCTGTTCCAGGCTGAGCGCCGCCACCGGGCCCTGGCCGTTGGTGGTGCGCTCCAGAGTGGCGTCGTGGATCACCACCAGCTCGCCGTCGCTGGACAGGTGCAGGTCCATCTCCAGCATGTCCGCGCCCAGGGCGCTGGCCCGCTCGAAGGCGAACAGGCTGTTTTCCGGCCAGAGGCCGCGGCCGCCGCGATGGGCGATCACCAGCGGACGGTCGCCGAGCGCGGCGAGTACGGCGGGTCGCTCTGCCGGCCGGCTGGTCAGGGACAGCAGCAGGGCGATGGCGATCAGCAGCAGCGGGGCGAGGAGAAAGCGGGCGAAGCGCAGCATGGGCGGTTTCCAACTGTTCGGGGACGAGGCGCAGCCTACAGTGGGACTATGACAAAGGTCTCGGCGCGGGGCGAGGGGTGGATGGCGACAACCGAGGCACCTTTGCGGCCACCGCCGTCGCCCGGGGCATCCGGGCGACGGCGAGATGGTCAGCCGGCCAGCAGCCAGGCGCCGCCGAGCGCCGACGCCGCGCCAGCCAGGCGCACCATCGGCGCGGCCGCCCGCGGTAGCCGTAGGGCCAGAGCGTAACCGCAGGTGTGCAGGGCGGCGCTGGCGACGACGAAACCGCTGGCATACAGCCAGGGGCTGGCCTGTGCCGGCAGCTCCAGGCCGTGGGCGACGCCGTGGCCCAGGCCGAACAGCGCGGCCAGGCCGGCACCGACCGCCAGCGGCAGGCGCGCGGCCAACGCCACCAGCAGGCCGAGGGCCAGCAGCGAGCCGGCGATGCCGCTCTCGAGCAGCGGCAGCTGCAGGCCGGCGAAGCCCATTTGGCCGCCGAGCAGCAGGCTGGCGACGAAGCTCAGCGGCACTGCCCAGCGCGCCGCGTCGCGCTGCTGAGCGGCCCAGAGACCGATGGCGAACATCGCCAGCAGGTGATCCAGGCCCAGCAGCGGGTGGGCCAGACCGGCCATCAGTCCGGATGCTGCATGGCCAGGATGGGCCAGGGCCAGGGCCGGACCGAGCAGCAGGGGGAGGGCGATCAGCGGGGCGCGCAGCTTCATGGGTGTCTCCTTACGTAGTGGGGGCTTCAGGCGACGGCGAGCATGCCGTGGCGTTCGATGAAGGCGATGATCTCGTCGAGGCCCTGGCCGGTCTTCTGGTTGCTGAAGACGAAGGGCTTGTCGCCGCGCATCTTCCGGGTGTCGCGCTCCATCACCTCGAGGGAGGCGCCGACCAGGGGCGCCAGGTCGATCTTGTTGATCACCAGCAGGTCGGACTTGCAGATGCCCGGGCCACCCTTGCGCGGCAGCTTGTCGCCGGCCGACACGTCGATCACGTAGAGGGTCAGGTCGGACAGCTCGGGGCTGAAGGTGGCCGACAGGTTGTCGCCGCCGGACTCGACGATGATCAGCTCGAGGCCGGGAACGCGCCGGTTGAGCTGGTCGACTGCCTCCAGGTTGATCGAGGCGTCCTCGCGGATCGCCGTGTGCGGGCAGCCGCCGGTTTCCACGCCGATGATCCGCTCCGGCGCCAGGGCCTGATTGCGCACCAGGAACTGGGCGTCTTCCTGGGTGTAGATGTCGTTGGTCACCACGGCCAGGTTGTAGCGCTCGCGCAGGGCCAGGCACAGGGCCAGGGTCAGGGCGGTCTTGCCGGAACCGACCGGGCCGCCGATGCCGACGCGCAGGGGTTGGCTGTTCATCTTCGGGTCTTCCTTATCAAGAGCGGAATAGACGGCTGTACTGGCGCTCGTGCGCCATGCTGGCCAGGGCCAGGCCGAAGGCGGCGCTGCCCCAGTGTTCGGAGTCGAGGGCGCTGGCCTGATGCTGGGCCTGGTCGAGCAGGGGCAGCAGCTGCGAGGTCAGACGCTGGGCGGCCTGCTGGCCCAGCGGCAGGGTCTTCATCAGTACCGCCAGCTGGTTTTCCAGCCAGCCCCACAGCCAGGCCGCCAGGGCATCGCGCGGGGCGATCCGCCAGGCGCGTGCGGCCAGGGCCCAGGCCAGGGCCAGGCCGGGCTCCGGGACCCGGGCGAGCATCTGCCGGCCGGCCAGGTCCAGCTCGGGCAGGCCGTCGAGCAACTGGGCCAGCGAGTAACCCATCTGCCGGCTCTCCAGGCGCAGCTCGCGGGTTTCGCGGCTGGCGCGCTGGTGCTCGGCCAGCGCCTGCAGTTCGTCCCAGTCGCCGGCGGCGGCCGCTGCGCAGTGCGCCAGCAACAGCGGCGCCTCGAAGCGCGCCAGGTTGAACAGCAGCTGGTCGGCGATCCAGCGCCGGGCGCTGTCCGGGCCGTCGACCGGGCCGTGCTCGACCGCCAGCTCCAGCCCCTGTGAATAGCTGTAGCCACCGATCGGCAGCTGCGGGCTGGCCAGTCTGAGGAGTGCCCAGGCGCTATTCACGGTCGCGCCCCTGGCTCATGTGCGCCCACCGAACTGGTGCAGGCGCGGCGCGTAGCTGAACTCGGCGTCGCCGGCGTGGGAATGGTGGTGGCCGCCGCCGTAGGCGCCATGCTCGGGCTGGTAGGGCGCCTCGACGGTTTCGACGCGGGCACCGAGCTGTTCGAGCATGGCCTTGAGCACATAGTCATCGGGCAGGCGCAGCCAGCCCTCGCCCAGTTGCAGGGCGACGTGGCGGTTGCCCAGGTGATAGGCGGCGCGCATCAGTTCGAAGGGGCTGCTGCAGGTGACGTGCAGCAGCTGCTCGGGGCGGGCCCGCACGCGAACGATGCGACCGTCCTGGGCCTGCAGGCATTCGCCGTCGTGCAGCGGCGGCTGGCCGCGCTCGAGGAACAGGCCGACCTCTTCACCCTGGGTGGTGAAGCAGCGCAGGCGGCTCTTGCTGCGGGCCTCGAAGGTCAGTTCGAGTTCGGCATCCCAGGTTTCCCGGGCGGCAGTGCGTTGGTGGATCACCAGCATGGGGCAGTTTCCGGCGGGTCGATGGCAATGACAGAGCAAGGCCCTTGCCAAACCGCCGGATTCGGGCCCGCAGGCGGCTGGCGCCGGCTCGCTGGCAGGAGTTGGGGCATCGGTCAGGTTTTATTTGGTGCGCTGCGCCACTGCGTGTCTCGTTATGGTGCATCCGCTACGGCGGCGGCCGACCGCTGCCGCCGGCGAATCAAGGCAGCAGGCTTGCCTGGCTCGGTGTCAGTTCGCCGAGCAATTGCATGGGCTCGTCGCTCGGCAGGGCGAAGGCGTTGCTGGCGAACAGGCCCAGCAGCAGGCTCAGGGCGAGGGCAGTTTTCATGATGGGCTCCTCCAGGTGGGGATCGATGGCTACCGGAGCCCATACTAAGGATTGCGGCGAACAGCAGAAGTCGAACGGCGCGATAGTGTCTATCGATGCGCTCGATGCAGGCGACAAGCCTGGACTTCGCCGCGCTGAGCCGGTCATTTACCGAATTTTCGCGACTTTTATCCTCTCGTTCGCCTGGCTGGCGCGAGCGGGTCGACCTGGGAGGCTTGGCCATGTCCAAGCATGCGGCGCCGCGTTATCCCCTGGTGCTGGTGCCGGGCCTGTTTGGCTTCGTCCGCCTGCTGGGCTATCCGTACTGGTTCGGTATCGTCTCGGCATTGCGCCGGCTGGGAGCCCAGGTGTTTCCGGTGCTGGTGTCGCCGCTGCATTCGACCGAGGTGCGCGGCGAGCAGCTGCTTGCCCAGATCGCGCGGGTGCTGAGCGAAACCGGCGCGCAGAGGGTGCACCTGATCGGCCACAGCCAGGGGGCGCTGACCGCCCGCTATGCGGCGGCCCTGAGGCCCGAGTGGGTGGCCTCGGTGACGTCGCTGGCTGGGCCCAACCAGGGCTCGGAGTTGGCCGACTTCATCCAGCGCCTGGCGCCGCCCGGCAGCCTGCGCGAGCGCCTGCTGGCGGCGTTGATGGGGGCGCTGGCGCGTTGCATGGGCTGGCTGGAAAGCGGCTACCGCGGCCCGCGGCTGCCGATCGACGCGCTGGCCGCGCAGCAGTCGCTGACCACGGCCGGAGTGGCCGCCTTCAATGCCTGCCATCCGCAGGGCCTGCCCGAGACCTGGGGTGGCCAGGGCGCGGAACTGGTCGATGGCGTGCGCTATTACTCCTGGTCCGGCACCCTGCAGCCCGGGCTGACCGATCGCGGCGCTAATCGCCTGGACGGCCCCAACCGGTTCTGCCGCCTGTTCGCCCGCACCTTTCGCCGCGAGGCCGGTCAGTGCGATGGCATGGTCGGCCGCTACAGCTCGCACCTGGGCACTGTGATCGGCGATGACTTCCCGCTGGATCACTTCGACATCATCAACCAGAGCTTCGGCCTGGTCGGCAAGGGCGCCGATCCGGTCGGCCTGTTTGTCGCCCATGCCCGGCGCCTGTGCGATGCCGGGCTCTAGTGGCGCCCGGTTGCGTCAGGGCGGCCAGGTTGGCATTGGCCAATCTTCGACTAGTCTGACCAGACAACAACTCATTCAGAGGGAGCTGCATGCCTAGGGCCATTCGGGGGTTCGTCAGGGTGGTGGACGCGATCAATCGCGTGGTTGGCCGCTTCGCCATGTACCTGATCTTCGTCATGCTCGCCGTGCTGCTGTACTCCTCGGTCAGCAAGACCTTCGCCGATCCGGCGATCTGGACCCTGGAGACCGCGCAGTTCCTGATGGTCGCCTACTTCCTGCTCGGTGGCGGCTACTCCATGCAGCTCGACGCCCATGTGCGCATGGACCTGTTCTACAGCCGCTGGTCGCCACGCACCGCGGCGATCATGGACGCCATCACCGTCGGCTTCCTGATCTTCTACCTGGTGTTCCTGCTCTACGGCGGCATCTCCTCTACCCAGTACGCGCTGCAGTACGGCGAAACCAGCTACTCGGCCTGGTCGCCCTATATGGCGCCGATCAAGATCATCATGACCCTCGGCGTGGCGCTGATGCTGCTGCAGTCGATCGCCACCTTCTTCAAGGACCTGGCTGCGGCCCGCGGGGAGACGCTGTAATGAGTTATGAGCTCATCGCCCTGCTGATGTTCTCCTCGATGATGTTGCTGTTGCTCACCGGCAAGCGGGTATTCGGCGCCATCGGCTTCGTCGCGGTGGCGGCTGCCCTGCTGCTGTGGGGCGACGGCGGCGCGGAAGTCGCCTTCAGCGCGGCCATGAAGCTGATGAAGTGGTACCCGCTGCTGACCCTGCCGATGTTCGTGTACATGGGCTACATGCTCTCCGAGTCGGGTCTGGCCGAAGACCTCTACCGCATGTTCCACGTCTGGATGGGCCCGCTGCACGGCGGCCTGGCCATCGGCACCATCGGCCTGATGGTGGCGATCTCGGCGATGAACGGCCTTAGCGTCGCCGGCATGGCCATCGGCGCCAGCATCGCCCTGCCGGAACTGCTGCGCCGCGGTTACGACAAGATCATGGTCACCGGGGTGATCCAGGCCGGCAGCTCCCTGGGCATTCTCATCCCGCCCAGCGTGGTGCTGGTGCTCTACGGCATGATCGCCCGCCAGCCGGTGGGCCAGCTGTGGCTGGCCGGAGTCTTTCCGGGGCTGATGATGGCGACCCTGTTCGTGCTCTATATCGTCATCCGCTGCCGCCTCAATCCGTCCCTCGGCCCGGCGCTGCCGGAGGAGGAGCGCCAGCAGATCGGCTGGGGCGAGAAGCTGCGTCTGCTCAAGGCCGGCATCGCGCCGCTGTTCATCTTCTTCTCGATGACCGGCCTGTTCCTGATGGGCATCACCAGCCTGGTGGAAAGCTCGGCGGTGGGCGCCGCGGCGGCTACCCTGGCGGCCCTGGTGAAGCGCCGGCTGACCGCCCAGGTGATGGAGGAAACCCTGCGCAAGACCCTGGGCATCACCTGCATGTTCATGTGGATCATCCTCGCCGCCCTGTGCTTCGGCGCGGTGTTCGACGGCCTGGGCGCGGTCAAGGCGATCGAGGGCTTCTTTATCGACCGCCTGGGCCTGGGGCCCTGGCAGGTGCTGATCATGATGCAGCTGTCGTTCATCCTCATGGGCATGTTCCTCGATGACACGGCCATGCTGGTGATAGTCGCGCCGCTCTATGTGCCGCTGGTGGGAGCGCTGGGCTTCGACCTGATCTGGTACGGCGTGCTCTATACCATCACCTGCCAGATCGCCTACATGACCCCGCCGTTCGGTTACAACCTGTTCCTGATGCGCGCCATGGCCCCGCCGGAGGTCACGCTCAGGGATATCTACGTCTCGGTCACGCCCTTCGTCCTGGTGATGATCCTGGCGCTGGTGCTGGTGATGGTTTTCCCCCAGTTGGCGCTGTGGCTGCCGCAGTGGCACTACGCGCGCTGACCGACAGAATTCAGGCTAGGCAGGCAATGAGGATTGGATAGTGGAAAGGCCCCCAGGCATAACCTCCCTCGGCGGCCATCTGCCCTCCTGAAAACGCTGCACCGACCTTGCCGGGTCGCAGTAGTGCTATGCGGTGGTATGACATCTGAATCGACATCATTGGAGATGACAGCATGAGTACGAGACGCAAATTCCTGCAGACCGCCGCGGTCGCGACCGGGGCCTCGGCCCTGGGCTCGGCGCATATCTACGCCGCCGAGCCGAAGAAGATCACCTGGCGCCTGCAGACCTATGCCGGTCCGGCCCTGGCCGAGCACGTGATCAAGCCGTCCATCGATGCCTTCAACCAGGCGGCCCAGGGGCAGATGGAGATCCAGCTGTACTTCGCCGACCAGCTGGTGCCCACGGGCGAGCTGTTCCGCGCCATGCAGCGCGGCACCATAGACGCGGTGCAGAGTGACGACGATTCCATCGCCGCACCGGTGGACGTGTCGGTGTTCGGCGGCTACTTCCCCTTCGCCACCCGCTACAGCCTGGATGTGCCGGTGCTGTTCGAGAAATACGGCCTGCGGCAGATCTGGGAGGAGGCCTACGGCGAGGTCGAGGGTGTCACCTGGCTCGGGGCCGGTGCCTGGGACCCCTGCCACTTCGCCACCGTCGAGCCGATTCGCAGCCTGGCCGACCTCAAGGGCAAGCGCATCTTCACCTTTCCCACCGCCGGCAAGTTCCTCGCCCGCTTCGGCGTGATCCCGGTGACCCTGCCCTGGGAAGACGTCGAGGTGGCGGTACAGACCGGCGAACTGGACGGCATCACCTGGTCGGGCATCACCGAGGACTACACCGTCGGCTGGGCCAACGTCACCAAGTACTTTCTCACCAACAACATCTCCGGGGCCTGGATCGGCTCCTACTTCGCCAACTCCGAGAAGTGGGCCGAGGTGCCGGAACATCTCAAGACCCTGTTCAAGCTGTGCATGGACAGCTCCCACTACTACCGCCAGCACTGGTACTGGGGCGGTGAGGCGCAGCTGCGGGTCGAGGGCGGCAAGCTCGAGCTGACCACCATTCCCGATGCGGAGTGGAAGACGGTGGAGAACGAGGCGCGCAAGTTCTGGGACGAGATCGCCAAGGCCAGCCCGCGCAGCGCCAAGGTGGTGGAGATCTTCAAGAAGTACAACGCCCTGATGGAAAAGGCCGGCCCTCCCTACCGCTATTGAAACGGTGCTCAGTACGCCCGCGGCCCCGGCTGCCGAGCCGCGGTGGCGGGCGCGGCGCGTTCATTGGGGCAGGTGCTTGTGCTGCAAGGCAGGGGCGTCGGGCGTAGGCAGCCGACAGGGGATGTCGGCAATAACAAGATGAAGGGGTGAATATGCTCAATCCGCGGGATGTAAAGACCAGCGTCGACGCCAAGCGCATCGTTGAGGAGCGCGGGCTCAGTCACGTCAAGGTCGGGGTGTTCGACAACGATGGGGTGATGCGCGGCAAGTACCTGAGCCGCAGCAAGTTTTTCTCGGCCCTCGAATCGGGCTTCGCCTTCTGCGACGTGGTGCTGGGCTGGGACGTCAAGGACCAGCTCTACGACAACGCCAGCTATACCGGCTGGCACACCGGCTATCCGGACGCGCCGGTGCGGGTGCTGCCGCACACCTGTCGCGACATTCCCTTCGAGAACGGCATGCTGCTGTTCATCTGCGAGTTCGCCGAGCAGGCCGAGGCGGTCTGTCCGCGCGGCACCCTGCGGCGGGTGGTCGAGCGCTGTCAGGCAATGGGCTTCGATCCCTTCGCCGCGCTGGAGTACGAGTTCTTCATGTTCGAGGAAACCCCCGAGTCGGCAAGGGAGAAGGGCTTTCGCAACCTCAAGCCGTTCACCCCGGACTGGTTCGGCTACTCGATGATCCGCAATTCGGTGCACGCCGAGCTGTATCACGAGATCCTCGAGGTGGCCGAGCAAATGGATTTTCCCATCGAGGGCCTGCATACCGAGACCGGTCCCGGCGTACTCGAGGCGGCCATCGCCTACGATCATGCCGAAGCTGCGGCGGACAAGGGAGCGCTGTTCAAGACCTTCATGAAGGTACTGGCCCAGCGCAACGGCCTGATGGCCACCTTCATGGCCAAATGGTCGGGCAAGTACCCGGGGCAGAGCGGGCATATCCACGTTTCGCTACGGGACCGGGCGAGCGGCAAGTCGGCGTTCCACGACCCCAGCCAGCCGCACAACATGAGCCAGATCCAGCGCCAGTTCCTCGCCGGCCAGCAGCGCCTGATGCCAGAGTTTCTGTGCATGGTGGCGCCGACCCTGAACAGCTACCGGCGCCTGATCCCCGGTTTCTGGGCGCCGACCGACGCCACCTGGGGCGTGGAGAACCGAACCGCGGCGCTGCGGGTGATTCCCGGCAGCGACAAGTCGCAGCGCCAGGAGTATCGCCTCGGCGCCGCGGACGGCAACCCCTTCCTGGCCCTGTCGGTGGCGATCGGCTCCGGCCTGTACGGGGTGATGCAGCAGTGGGAGCCGAGCGAGCCGGTGTCGGGCAACGCCTACGCGCAGAAGCATCCGCCCGAGCTGGCCCTGCCACGCACCCTGTGGGATGCGGCGCAGCGGCTGAAGGCCTCCACGGCGGCACGTGAGCTGTTCGGCGACCCGTTCGTCGAGCATTTCGCCGCGAGCCGCGAATGGGAGGAACGTGAGTACCGCCGGCATGTCAGCGATTGGGAACTGGATCGCTACTTCGAAATCATCTGACACGCGGCGCATCCCGGCCGTCCCGCGAGGCGGTCAGGGCGCGTCCGCGTGATCCGTTCTGGAGCGTGGCAATGAGCAAGTTGCAGTGCATTTCGCCGATCGACGGCTCGCTGTACGTCGAGCGTCATCTGGCGTCCAACTCCGAGATCCAGGCCGCCCTGGCCAAGGCCGAAGAGGCCCAGTCGGGCTGGAAACAGACCCCGGTGGCCGAGCGCGCGGCCATCACGCGGCTGGCCATCGCCGCCTTTGCCGCCAAGGAGGAGCAGCTCGCCGAGGAGTTGTGCTGGATGATGGGCCGGCCGATCCGCTATTGCGCCGGCGAGATCCGCGGCTTCGTCGAGCGCGCCAGCCACATGGCCGATATCGCCGAGCGCGCCCTGGCCGACATCGAGCTGCCGGACAAGCCTGGGTTCATCCGTTTCATCCGCCGCGAGCCGCTGGGCGTGGCCCTGGTCGTGGCCCCCTGGAACTATCCCTACCTGACCGCGGTGAACGCGGTGGTGCCGGCGCTGCTGGCCGGCAATCCGGTGCTGCTCAAGCATTCGGCGCAGACTCCGCTGTGTGCCGAGCGCATGGTCGAGGTGTTCGCCGAGGCCGGCCTGCCCGAGGGGGTGTTCCAGTACCTGCACCTCAGCCACGCCGACACCGAGCAGCTGATCAAGGCACCGACTATCCAGCACGTGGCGTTCACCGGCTCGGTGCCGGGTGGCGCCATGGTCGAGCGGGCGGCCGCCGGGCGTTTCATCAGCGTCGGCCTGGAACTGGGCGGCAAGGACCCGGCCTACGTGCGTGCCGATGCCGATCTGGCCCACGCGGTGGAAACCAGCATCGACGGTGCGTTTTTCAATTCCGGGCAGTCCTGCTGCGGCATCGAGCGCATCTACGTGCACGAGTCGCTGTATGACGCCTTCGTCGAGCAGGCGGTGGCGCTGGTCAGGCAATACCGGCTGGGGCGTTCCGACGACCCGCAAACCACTCTCGGCCCGCTGGTGCGCAGCGAGGCGGCGGATTTCGTCCGCCGGCAGATCAACGAGGCCGTGGCCCAGGGCGCGATCGCCCACATCGACCCGGCCGATTTCCCCCTCGACCGTCCCGGCTCCGCCTACCTGGCACCGCAGGTGTTGACCAACGTCTACCACGGCATGCGGGTGATGACCGAGGAGTCCTTTGGCCCGGTGGTCGGCATCCAGAAGGTCAAGGACGACGAGGAGGCCCTGGCCCTGATGAACGACAGCGCGTTCGGCCTCACCGCGGCTATCTTCAGTCGCGATGTCGAGGGCGCCCTGGCCCTGGCCGACCGGGTCGAGGCCGGCACGGTGTTCCTCAATCGCTGCGACTACCTGGATCCGGCCCTGGCCTGGACCGGGGTGAAGCACTCCGGACGCGGCTGCAGCCTGTCGAGCATCGGCTACGAGCACCTGACCCGGCCGAAATCCTTCCACTTCAAGACCACGCTGTGAGGCGCGCCATGGACCCGAATCAATACCGCATGAACTGGAACTACCCGACCTCGGTGCGCGTCGGTCCCGGGCGCATCACCGAGCTGCCCGAGGCCTGTCGCGCCTTGGGCATGAGCGCGCCCTTGCTGGTCACCGACCCCGGCCTGGCGGCCCTGTCGATGATCGATCAGGCGCTGCTGCAGTGCCGCGACGACGGCCTCAAGGCCGGGTTGTTCTCGGCGATCAAGGGCAACCCCACCGGGCAGAACGTGATGGACGGCGTCGCCGCGTTCAAGGCCGGCGGCCACGACGGGGTGATCGCCTTCGGCGGCGGCTCGGCGCTGGATGCCGGTAAGGCCATCGCCCTGATGGTCGGCCAGAGCCGCCCGCTGTGGGACTTCGAGGACGTCGGCGACAACTGCAACCGGGTCAATGTCGCCGGCATGGCCCCGGTGGTGGCGGTGCCGACCACCGCCGGCACCGGCTCGGAAGTCGGTCGCGCCTCGGTGATCACCGACGAGGTCGAACACATCAAGCGCATCATCTTCCACGCGCGGATGCTGCCGGCGCTGGTCATCCTCGACCCGCAGCTGACCCTCGGCCTGCCGGCCAAGGTCACTGCCGCCACCGGCATGGATGCCCTCTCGCACAGCCTGGAGGCCTACTGCTCGCCGCTGTTTCACCCCATGGCCGAGGGCATCGCCCTGGAAGGCATGCGCCTGGTCCAGCAGTACCTGCCGCGGGCGGTAAGCCATGGCGCGGATGTCGAGGCACGCCTGCAGATGCTGGTGGCCTCGACCATGGGCGCCACCGCCTTCCAACGCGGACTCGGCGCCATGCACGCCCTGGCCCACCCGCTGGGCGCGCTCTACGACGCCCACCACGGCCTGCTCAACGCGGTGCTGATGCCCTATGTGCTGCAGGCCAACCAGGCGCGCATCGGCCCGCAGATGGAGCGCCTGGCGCGCTACCTCGGCCTGGCCAAGCCGGGCTTCGCCGGGGTGCTCGACTGGGTGCTGCAGCTGCGCAGCGAGGTCGGCATCCCCCATAGCCTCGCCGATATCGGCATCGATGACAGTCGTATCGAACAGGTCGGGCAGATGGCCGAGGTCGATCCCTCGGCCGGGACCAACCCGACCGCCTTCAGTGCCGGCGAGTACAGCGCCCTGTTCGAGCGCGCCTTGCGCGGCAAGCTCTAGCGGCGGCCGACTCAGCCGGCGCAGGCGCTGACGAAGGCCTGCACCAGTGGCGCGGCTGCGCCGCCGAGTGCGCGCCGCTCCGGCTGGAACAGGGTGCCGACGAAGAACGGATGGTCGTCGAGTTCCACCGCCCGCACCTCGCCATTGGCGTCCGTCGCCGCCGCCCGCAATGGGCCGGCGGTCAGCGCCGCCTGGAACGCCGGGTTGAGGCCGAAGCGGCAACGATAGCCTTCGCTGATCGCGTCGCTGCCATAGGCGCTGGCGAGCCGGCTGCCGGGTAGCAGCCGCAGCGGCTCGCTGACCTCGAGCAATGCGCAGTGCAGCGCGGAAATGACGGCACGTGCCGCCTGCGGCGCGGTTTCCGCGTGTTCAGCGTCGCTCCAGCCGAGCACGTTGCGCGCGTATTCGACGACGGCGTGCTGAAAGCCGCCGCAGGTGCCGAGAAACGGCAGGCCGGTCTCGCGCGCATGCTGGATGGCGAGCAAGGCGCCGTCCATGCTGCGGTAGGGCGTAGCCGGCACGCACCAGAGGCCGTCGAAGCGCGCCAGCGCCTGGGGCGAGCCGATCTGGTCGGTGGCCAGCCAGTGAAAATTCACCGTGATCTGCAACGCCTGGGCGGCGAGGGCCAGGGCGGGGGGGATGGCTTGATGGGCGGTGACGCCGGCGTCGTATTCGCCGATCAAACCGAGGGTGACGTGCTGGCGCATGGCGTTTTTCCTTCCTTGAGATGCCAACGGGGCTGTGTGTGGATGCTGCCGCAGTGGAGGCTGCCGCAGTGGATGCTGCCGCAGTGGATAGTGCCGCAGTGGCGGGCGAAACGCAGCAGTGATGGGCCAGTGCCTCGCGTCATGTCCGGGTGGCGAAGGTGCGCCGGGTCATCGGCTGCGCTTGGCCGGCAGCGATTGCACCCAGCCCAGGCAGCGCTCGACCCAGGCGATCAGGTCGGCGTCCTGCTCGAAGCTCGGCGGGTCGACGAACACATAGCCGCGCATCGGCTTGCCGGTGAAGTCCATCTCGCGCACATGGGGCAGGGTCAGCGCCTGGGCATAGCCTTGCGGCCCCACGCGGGCCATCAGTACATCACCCAGAATGCCGACGACCATATGGCCGCGCGACAGAAAGGCCAGGCCGCCGAACATCTTCCTCTCGCTGATATCCGCCTGGCCTTGCAGGGCGTCCCGCAGCCTTTCGGCCAGGCCTTCGTCGTATGCCATGGCTGCGCCTCTACTCGGCCTGGGCGGCTTTCATCGCCTCGTAGGCCGGCGCGGCGTAGATGCCCACTTCCACCGCCAGCTCCAGCACCCGTTCCAGGTCGCTGCGGTACACCAGCACGGCCTGCAGTTCGTCGTCCAGCGGCTCGCTGAAGTCCAGCAACACATAGCCCTGGGTTTCCGGCGACAGGCTGGAGAGCTGCACTTGAATGCGGTTGAGCGCCTTGAGCGGCTCGACCTTTACCAGCTGCTTGGGCTTGAGCACGAAGCTGACCTCGGGGCCGAAGGAGTCGAGGATCTGCTGGAACAGCGCGTCGTAGCTGTCGGCCTGGAACAGCACGGTGTCCGGCAGGCTGCCGACCACCACCCATTCGCCGAGCGGGATGGGGAAGCTGTCGTCGTAGTTGATGTCCGGGTTGGCGGCGAGGAAGGCCTGAGGGTCGGCATAGGCCTGGGCGGCCTCGTCGGCGATCCGTGCCACTTCCTCCGGCAGCATGCAGCCCGAGCTTATCTTGCCGATCAGTTCTTCGAGTTGGGTGCGCATGCCGAGGTTCCTGGGTTGGTGGATAAGGGCGTCAAGGATAGCCGCTTGCGCTTGGCCGGGTCGATGGTTCAGGTGCTGGGCGAGGAGGCTTGTGCGTCGGCCTGATCGCCACGCTCGCCGGGCTCGCTGCCCGTCGGCAGCGACTCCATCAGCACCGAACCCACCGCCAGGGGGGCCTGCATCTGGAAGGGGCTGGGGGGGTCGCTGGAAACCGGGAAGGGGTCGGTCAGGCGCTTGTAGATCGCATGGGCGGTCATCAGGCCGGCGATCGCCGCCAGGCTGTAGAAGAAGCTCGCGGGGCCCCAGCGGTCCATGCTCAGGGACACGAGGAAGGGGCCGATGCTGGCGCCCACACCGCCCACCAGCAACAGGGCGCTGCTGGCGCCGGTGGCCTGGTCGGCCTCCAGCTGGTCGTTGGTCAGCGCCAGGTACAGCGCCAGCAGGGGGAAGCAGCTGCCGCCGAACAGCAACGCCAGGAGCAGGTGGCTGTGGTTGCTGGCGAAACCAACCTGGGCGCTGGCCAGGGCGAACAGCAAGGCGGCGCCGGCCGCGGCGGCGATCACCGTGCGTCGGTCGCGGCCGTCCGACAGCCGCCCCAGGGGCCATTGCAGGAGCATGCCACCGAGCACCAGCAGGGCCATGAACAGCGAGATCTGTTCGACCCGCATGCCCAGTCGGCTGGCGTACACCGAGCCCATGCCCAGCACCATGGCGTAGCAGGCGTTGATCAGGAAGGAGCCGACCAGGCCGGTCGGCGCGATGCGGTAGAGGGTGGCGATGCTCACCGGCCGGGCACTCTCGAAGGCCGGCATCGGCGTGGCGGTGATCAGGATGGGGATGGCCGCCAGGCTGATCAGGATGGAGATCAGGGTGAACAGCTCGAAGCCGGCCGGGTCGGACAGGGTGAGCAGGAACTGGCCGGCGGACAGGCCGGCGAGCATGGTGATCATGTACAGCGACAGCAGCTGGCCGCGGGTGCGGTTGTCGGCGGCCTGGTTCAGCCAGCTCTCGGCCACCACGTAGATGGCCGACACGGAGAAACCGGTGAGCAGGCGCATCAGCCCCCAGACCCAGGGGTCGACGAGCACGGAATGGACCAGGATGGTCATCGAGGCCAGGGCGGTCAGCGCGGCGAAGGCGCGCACATGGCCGACCCGCTGGATGATCGCCGGCGCGCGCAGGGAACCGAGCAAAAAGCCCAGGTAGTAGCCGGACATCAGCAGGCCGGTGGCGCGGGTGTCGAAGCCTTCCAGTTCGGCGCGGATGCCCAGCAGCGAACCCTGGGCGCCGATGCACAGGCCGATGATGCCCAGGCCGAAGAACAGCGGCCAAACGGAACGGACAGTCTGCTGCAGCATGGACACTCCCCACAGGATGCAACCCAGGTCGGGCCAAACGGCTCCGCCGCGCAGGTGCGCGGCAGAGCCGGGTAAAGTCGCCGCGGACGGGACTTTTGTCCCGCCCGCGCCAGGTGGAGCTTAGCTGGGCAGGAACTCCTTGGCCCAGCCCAGGCTGGCGATGTTGCGCGCGAGCATCGACTCGATCTCGCTCGCGCTGTAGCCGGCATCGGCCAGCACCTCGCGGGTCGAGTGGCCCCAGCGCTCCGGCAGGCTGACCGCCTTGATGGCCGCCTCGGCCGGGCGGATCGCCAGATGGTCGATCTGGGTCAGGCAGTGGCCGCTCGGGTGGTCGCGGTGGATCGAGAAGGCGAAGCTGCCCTTGTCGATGCCGACGCTGCCGTCGCCTTCGCGGCTGTACTGCTCACGCAGCGACTCGATCGACTGGGGCACCGCGGCGGCGATGTCGGCGGCCTGCAGTTGCTCGGCCCAGTAGGCGGCCGGTGCGGCCTGCAGCGCCTGCTTGAGGAAGGCGCCGACGTCGGCCGCCGTGGCGATGCCGGCCAGACCTTCGACCTGCTCCAGCTTCGCCAGTTCGGCTGGCTTGGCGTCGAGGTACAGCCAGCCGTCGGCGGTCTGGTAGAAGTGCGACAGGGCATTGTGGCCCAGCACCTCGCGGCCGGACGGCTCGTCGAAGGGCGCGCGCCCCTGGTAGTCGAAGGCGAAGGAGATCTGCGCCAGGTTGGTGATGGCCGACAGCGAGGTGCGCGAGCGGGTCGCCTGGCCGGTCTTGAGCTTGTGGTAGATCGACACCGCCATGCCCAGGCCGGCGGCGAAGCCGCAGTTGACGTCCAGGGTGCCGAGGTGGGCGTGCTCTTCCGGCGTGTCCGGGCCGCCGAAGCGGCTCATGATGCCGCTGTGCGCCTGGATGATGTCGTCGTAGCCGATGTAGTTGGTTTTCGGCCCCGGCAGCGGGCCACCGAGGCAGTCCAGGCGGCAGAACAGCACGCCCGGGTTGACCGCCTGCAGGCTGTCGTGGTCCAGGCCCAGGGCCTTGAGCTGACGCTCGGGGGCGTTGATCACCACCATGTCCACCGAGCGCACCAGGCGGTTGAACACCTCGCGGCCTTCGGGGCTGAGGATGTCGACCAGGGCGCTGCGCTTGCCCATGCCGGTCTGGAAGGTGAACAGGGTGCCGATCAGCGGGTCGTACAGCGGCTTGACCGGATCGAGCTTGATCACCTCGGCGCCGAAGCGGGCGAGGAAGGCGGTGGAGTGCGGGCCGGCGATCACGTTGGTCAGGTCGAGGATGCGCAGGCCGTCGAGCCAGCCGGCCTTGGAGGCTGGCGCGATGGCGGCGCCGACCGGACGGGTGACGACCTCGGCGGCGGCCACTTCGCTCAGCTCGGCCAGGGCCTGCTCGAAGCTGACGTTCTGGCGCGGGCGCGGTGCGACCATCTGCGCGGCGCACTCTTCCAGCCAGGCGAAGGGGCCGGGCTGCTTCATCAGGCCGTATTCGGGGTCGTCGACCTCGACGATCAGGCCGGCGGCATTGGTGTGCTCGTGGTTGACCCACTCCTGGGTGGTGCGGTGCGGCGCGCCGGGGATCTGGCCCTCGCCGAAGATCTTGCCCCACTCCTCGGAGGTCTTGGTCAGGAAGGCCTGCTTCATCTTGGCGGAGATATGGTCGGCCCACTTCTTCGGCAGCGGGTAGACGCCGATGGAGGTCTCGCCGTCCCATTCGCTGATCGGCGCATGCAGGTCGTTGACCTCAGGCAGGCCCTCGGCGACCAGTTCGTCGTAGATGCCCAGCACGGTCAGGGCACGCTTGGCGTGGTTGCGGTGCGAGGGGCAGACGCAATAGAACATGCGCCCGTCCGCGCATTTATAGGTGCGATAGAAGGGGTCCAGGTATTCCTGCAGGTCCTCGTAGCTCAGGTCCATGGGAATGTCGTTGGCCTTGCGGTACTCGATCTCCTTCTCGCGCATGGTCTTGTAGCGCTCGGGCAGGCCCTCGATGACGTAGGAGTTGTACGACAGACCTTCCATCAGCGCGGAGATCACCGGCACCTCGATGGCATCGCCACGGCCGGTGCGCTCGCGGGCCTGCAGGGCCAGGGCCACGGAAGCGGCGGCCAGGGTGGTGGCGTAGGCCGAGCCCAGCGGCAGCGGCGAGAAGCTCGGGTTCAGGCCCAGCAGCACGCGGTTGAAGCCCATGTCGGTGAAGGCGCCGGCGGTGGCGGCGACCACGGCCTCGGTGGCCTTCCACTCGCGGCGCAGCGTGTCGTTGCTGGCGAAGCCGGGAATGGACAGGGTGATCAGCTCCGGGCGTGCTTCACGCAGCGCGGCGAAGTCGATGCCCAGCGCCTGCATGACGCCGGGGCGGAAGCTCTCGATGACGATATCGGCCTTGTCGATCAGGGCCAGGGCCTGGTCGCGCCCGGCTTCGGACTTGAGGTCCAGGCGCAGGCAGCTCTTGTTGCGATTGAGCACCGCATTGGCCGGGTGGTCCCACTGCGGCCCCTCGGGCGGGTCGATGTGCACCACGCTGGCGCCCAGGTCGGCCAGGGTCATGGCCACGGCAGGGCCGGCGATCTGCTGGCCGAAGTCGATTACGCGAACACCGGCCAACGGCAATTGATTGTTGTTGTTCATTCCACTCTATCCCTCTAGGAGCGATCCAACTGGCTGATCGACAACAGCCAAGGTGGCGCTGATCTGTGTTTGTTCAGGGCATTGCTGCCGGTACTCACCAACCACTATTGCGGGCGCTTGATTTGTCTCGCGGCCTCTATCCATTTATTCGGGCAAACATGGCCAGGTGCGGCAAGCGTCTGCTTGTAAAAGAATGGCTGGCTTCGAAGAGTGGTCCGAATAGTTAAGCCCGCTTGACCTCGCATATATCAATTTGCACTCGAAATAGTGGGCACTTTCGGCAGGCGACTTGCCTGTCTCGGTGAAGCCGATAGTAGAAATGAACGCCTGTTGCAGCCAGCAATAAAAAATGGACCTTAGACGGGTTTTTTCTTATGGCTGTGCAAGTCCTTGGCGCGCATCCAAAGCGCTGTAGGGGAGGGTGAGCATGGCGCTATCTCACTGTCGAGCGGAGCGAGGGAGCCATAAAAAATAGCGGGTCAAAGGCCGGTATTTTATTGCTTCTCATGGTTTTTTTTATTCATAACAATAGCTTTCGTATCGATATCGGTGGTTTTCGCCGCTGCGCGGTACGCCTGGAACGGTCGATGGGAATCGCCTGTTTCGGTTATCGGTGCGGCGTCGCAGCAGGCTGTCGCGCCGGTGTTGCTCACAGGGTCAACTTAGCCCTTGCTGGTCATAGGGTTAACCAACAGCTGAGAGGTGCAAGATGAAAATAAATATAAGAAAGAATTGCTCGAGTGTGCTGGTACAGGGGGCTGGACAATGACTAGCAGAATAAAAACTGTGCCCGCTGCCGGGATGTTGGCTGGCGCCAATCCTATTATGTCGATAGGTGCGGCGGTGCTGGTTATTGTCTTTGTATTGTTTACCGTGGTTGATCCTGAGTATGCAGGTGGACTCTACAGCGCCGCGAAAGGATTGATCGCGTCGAATCTGGCCTGGTATTACATCGCGCTGATGAGTTTCTTCCTGTTCTTCGCGGTGTGGTTGAGTTTCAGCCGATTCGGCAGCATACGCCTGGGCCAGGACGACGACAGGCCGGAGTTCAGCAACTTCTCCTGGTTTTCCATGTTGTTTGGCGCGGGCATCGGCATCGGCATTCTGTTCTGGAGCATCGCCGAGCCCATCTATCACTTTCAGGGCACGCCGTTCTTCGGCGAAGAACAGAAGATGACCGCCGAGGCCGCGCAGGTCGCCATGCGTATCGCCATCTTCCATTGGGGGCTGCACGGCTGGGGCCTGTTCGCCGTATTCGGCCTGATGCTGGCGTACTTCGCCTACCGCAAGGGCCTGCCACTGTCGATTCGCTCCAGCCTCTATCCGCTGCTGGGCGAGCGCATCTATGGCCCCCTGGGGCATGCCGCCGACCTGCTGGCGGTATTTGGCACCGTGTTCGGTATCGCCACTTCCCTGGGGCTGGGCGCGCAGCAGATGAACGCCGGGCTGCAGTACCTGATGGGCATCGAGGTCTCGATCAGCAACCAGGTGATCCTGATCGCGGTGATCTCGGTGATCGCCACCGCCTCGGTACTCAGTGGCGTGAACAGGGGCATCCGCCTGCTCAGCGAGCTGAACATGCAGCTGACCATGGTGATCCTGGCGCTGTTCGTGGTGTTCGGGCCGACGGCCTACCTGCTCGGCGCGTTCGCCTCCAATATGGGCGACTACCTGGCCAATGCGGTGCAGCTGGGCTTCTGGGTCGACCCCGACCCCAAGGGCCAGTGGCAGGGTTGGTGGACCATCTTCTACTGGGGCTGGTGGATCGCCTGGGCGCCGTTCTGCGGCATGTTCATCGCGCGCATCTCCAAGGGCCGCACCATCCGTGAGTTCGTCCTCGGTGTGTTGATCGCCCCTACCGTACTGGCCGCCTTCTGGATCACCGTGTTCGGCAACAGCGCGATCTTCAT
Organism: Pseudomonas zhanjiangensis; assembly: GCF_041027545.1. Taxonomy (NCBI): domain Bacteria; kingdom Pseudomonadati; phylum Pseudomonadota; class Gammaproteobacteria; order Pseudomonadales; family Pseudomonadaceae; genus Pseudomonas; species Pseudomonas zhanjiangensis. The sequence goes on from NZ_JBFTEG010000017.1 coordinate 50,200, forward strand.
TGAGCTGTTCGGCGGCGGCGGCATCACCGCCGCGGTCAACGACGACATCACCATGGCGCTGTTCAAGACCATCGAGCTGATGGGTGTGGGCCAGTGGCTGACGATCCTGATGTCGGTGATCTGCACCGTTCTGCTGGTGACCTACTTCGTCACCTCGGCCGACTCGGCGACCCTGGTGATCTGCACCCTGATCTGCATGGGCGATGAGCACCCGCCGGCCCGCTACCGGGTGTTCTGGGGCATGGCCATCGGTGCCGTGGCCGCGGTGCTGCTGTTCGCCGGCGGGCTCAAGGCCCTGCAGACGGCCTCGATCGTGGCGGCCCTGCCGTTCTCGGTGGTGGCGCTGATCGCCAGCTACGGCTTCCTCAAGGCCCTGCGCGAGGAAGTGGCCGAGGTCGATCTCAAGGACAAGGTCGTCGCCGCCAGGGCTCAGGTCAGCGCCATCGAGCCACCGGTAGTCGCCGGCGGCATCTGAGTCCTTGGCCGCGAACAGCGCTTCGCGGCCATCCCATCAGCCAATCGCCCGGGGATGCCGATGGCATGCCCCGGGTGGCTTCACCCGTGAACATCTGGAGTCGCCATGTCTACTCAAGTGATACTTCCCCGCATCCTGCAGATTGGCGAGAACGCCAGTCAGGACATTCCGTTCGTCATGACCAACCTGGGCTGCCAGCGGCCGCTGATCATCACCGACAAGATGATGGTCAAGCTGGGCTATGCCGCCGCCATCCAGCAGCGCCTGGCGGCCCACGACATCCCGGCCGAGGTGTTCGACGAGACGGTGCCCGAACCGACCGTCGCCTCGATCCAGGCCGGCGTGGAGAAGGCCCGTAGCGGCGACTACGACTGCATCATCGCCCTCGGCGGCGGCAGCCCGATCGACAGCGCCAAGGCCATCGCCATCCTCGCCAGGCATGGCGGCGAGATGCGCGACTACCGTTTCCCGCGCATCGTCGTCGAATCCGGCCTGCCGATCATCGCCGTGCCGACCACCGCCGGCACCGGCTCGGAAGTCACCCGGGTGACCATCATCGCCGACGAGAAGACCGACGAGAAAATGCTCTGCGTGGGCATCGGCTTCATGCCGGTGGCGGCGCTGATCGACTTCAGCCTGACCCTCAGCCTGCCGCCGCGCATCACCGCCGACACCGGCATCGATGCCCTGACCCATGCCATGGAGGCCTACGTCAGCAAGAAGGCCAGCCTCTACAGCGACTGCCAGGCCCTGGCGGCCATGCGCCTGCTCGGCCCGAACCTGCGCCGCGCCTACCACGACGGTGCGGACAAGGCCGCCCGCGAGGCCATGATGCTCGGCTCGACCCTGGCCGGGGTGGCCTTCTCCAACGCTTCGGTGGCCCTGGTGCACGGCATGAGCCGGCCGATCGGCGCGCACTTCCACGTCCCCCATGGGCTGTCCAACGCCATGCTGCTGCCGGCTGTCACCGAGTTTTCCATCCCGGCCGCCGCCGAACGCTATGCCGACTGCGCCCGGGCCATCGGCGTGGCCAGCCTCGGCGACAGCGTCGAACTGGCCAACGCCAAGCTGCTCGCCGAGTTGCGCGCGCTCAACGACGAACTGCAGGTGCCCAGCCCGGAGCAGTTCGGCATCGATCGCCAGCAGTTCTTCGACCAGTTGCCGGTCATGGCCGAGCAGGCCCTGGTCTCCGGCTCGCCGAACAACAACCCCCGCGTGCCGAGCGCCGCAGAGATCATCGAGCTGTACAGGCAGCTCTGGTAGTCCGGTTTTTCTCCCCGTCGGCGGCCAGCCCGCCGCCCGAAACAGCATCAATGAGGAACTGTTGCGATGAATACAGTAGGACACCTGATCAACGGCCGAGTCATCAGCGATGCGGCGCGCCTGCAGGACGTGTACAACCCCTCCACCGGCGAGGTCAGCAAGCAGGTGGCCCTGGCGTCCAGGGCCACCGTCGAGCAGGCCATCGCCGCCGCCGAGGCGGCCTTCCCGGAATGGCGCAATACCCCGCCGATTAAGCGTGCGCGGGTGATGTTCCGCTTCAAGGAGCTGCTCGAGCAGAACGCCGAACGCATCGCCCAGATGATCGGCGAGGAACACGGCAAGATCGCCCATGACGCCCTCGGCGAGCTGCAGCGCGGCATCGAGAACGTCGAATACGCCTGCGGCGCCCCCGAGCTGCTCAAGGGCGAGCACAGCAAGAACGTCGGCCCGAACATCGATTCCTGGAGCGAGTTCCAGCCGCTGGGGGTGGTCGCCGGCATCACCCCGTTCAACTTCCCGGCGATGGTGCCGCTGTGGATGTTCCCCATGGCCATCGTCTGCGGCAACTGCTTCGTGCTCAAGCCATCCGAGCGCGACCCCAGCTCGACCCTGTACATCGCCCAGCTGCTGCAGGAAGCCGGCCTTCCCGACGGGGTGATGAACGTGGTCAACGGCGACAAGGAGGCGGTCGACGTGCTGCTCGGCGACGAGCGCATCCAGGCCGTCAGCTTCGTCGGCTCGACGCCGATCGCCGAGTACATCTACAGGACGGCCAACGCCAACGGCAAGCGCTGCCAGGCCCTGGGCGGCGCGAAGAACCACGCGATCGTGATGCCCGACGCGGACATGGACAACGCGGTCAACCAGCTGCTCGGCGCCGCCTTCGGTTCCTCCGGCGAGCGCTGCATGGCGCTGTCGGTGGCGGTGGCGGTGGGTGACGCGGCCGCCGATGCGCTGATCGAGAAGATGCAGACCGCCATGCAGTCGCTGAAGGTTGGCGCCTACTCGGACAAGAGCAACGACTTCGGCCCAGTGATCACCAGGGCCCATCAGCAGAAGGTGGTCGGCTACATCGACAGCGCCGAGGAGCAGGGCGCCAGGGTGGTGGTCGACGGCCGCCACCCGCAGGTCGAAGGACACGAGAACGGCTTCTTCGTCGGTGGCACCCTGATCGACAACGTGCACCCGGAGATGCTCAGCTACAAGGAAGAGATCTTCGGCCCGGTGCTGCAGGTGGTGCGTGTTGACAGCATGCAGCAGGCCATGGAGCTGATCGATGCCCACGAATACGGCAACGGCACCTGCATCTTCACCCGCGATGGCGAGGCGGCGCGCTACTTCTCCGACCACATCAAGGTCGGCATGGTCGGCATCAACGTGCCGCTGCCGGTGCCGGTGGCCTACCACAGCTTCGGCGGCTGGAAGCGCTCGCTGTTCGGTGACCTGCATGCCTACGGCCCGGACGCTGTGCGCTTCTACACCAAGCGCAAGACCATCACCCAGCGCTGGCCGTCGGCCGGGGTGCGCGAGGGTGTTTCCTTCTCCATGCCGACCATGAAGTAAGCGCTCGCCCACTCGGGCAGCCTGCGCCTTGCGCAGGCCGGAGACCACGCCCACGCAAGGGGGCGTGGCCGCCGTCGTTGATGCCCTGCAACCGCTTGCTTGACCGGGGGAACTGCATCCATGACGACGACCATCCGCGAGAAAGGCTCCTCGATCAGCCGGGTGCTGGAGATCATCGAGGCCGTGGCCAAGGCCGAGCGGCCGATGTCGCCGGCCGACCTCGCCTACCAGCTGGATATCCCCAAGCCGAGCATTCATCGCCTGTTGAGCCAGCTCGAAGGCGACGGCTACCTGCAGATCAATATGCGCGGTTTGCTGGTGCCGGGCGACCGCATGCACGACATCGCCCTGGGCGTGCTCTACAGCGGCCGCTTCAAGGCGCCGCGCCAGGCCATCCTGAAACGTCTGGTGGCGCGAATCGGCGAGACCTGCGGCATTGCCATCCCCAATGGCAGCGAAATGATCTATTACGACCGGGTGCAGAGCGACCGGCCCTTGCAGGTGCACCTGCCGGTCGGCAGCCATACGCCGATTTGGTGCACCGCCAGCGGCAAGCTCTACCTCGCGTCGCTGCCCAGGGAGCGGCGCCAGCGCATCATCAACAACCTGCCGTTGCAGCGTTTTGCGCGCAATACCCTGACCAGCGCTGCCGCGCTGGAAGAAGCGTTGCAGAGAACCCGGGAAAACGAGCTGGGTATCGACGACGAGGAGTTCGTCGACGGCCTGGTGGCCTGCGCGGTGCCGATCCGCGCCGGCGATGGTCGCTTGTTCGCCTGTCTGTTCAGCCATGCGCCGCTCATAGGCAAGAGCCTGGACGAACTGCTGGCATATACTCCGCTGCTACGCGAGGCGGCCGGGGAGTTGGGGCGGCTGATCACCGACACGGAGGTCGTCAGGGACTGATAGCGGGCGCTAACGATGAAGAAACGACTTCCCCCCCTGAACTGGCTGCGCTCATTCGAGGCCTCGGCCCGCCACCTGAACTTCACCCAGGCGGCCACCGAGCTGAACCTGACCCAGGCGGCGATCAGCCAGCAGGTCAAGGGCCTCGAGTCGCAGCTCGGCGTCAGCCTGTTCAAGCGCCTGCCGCGCGGGCTGGAACTGACCGAGGCCGGCCAGGCCTACATGCCGGTGGTGCACGAGGCCGTCGAACGTCTGGCTGCGGCCACCGACGAACTGTTCGGCCAGGGGCGCAAGCGCCTGCTCACCGTGCGCGTCAACCTGGTGTTCTTCACCACCTGGCTGGCCCCACGCCTGGCGCGTTTTCGCCAGCGCCACCCGGATGTCGGTCTGCGTTTCACCAGCAATATCTGGCTCGATGAACGCGGCAAGGAGGCGGACATGGAGATCCGCTACGGGCAGGGCGTCTGGGAGGGCTACAAGTCCAGCCGGTTGACCTGGGACGAGCTGTTTCCGGTGTGCAGCCCGCTGCTCAACAACGGCGAGGCGCCGCCGGCGTCACCCGAGGCCCTGGTCGACCACACCCTGCTGCATGTGATCGGCTACGAGGAGGGCTGGGGTTACTGGCTCAAGCAGACCGGCTTCCACCACGTCGATCCGTCTCAGGGCATGCAGTTCGATACCCTGATCACCGCCCTGGAGATGGCCACCCTCGGCCATGGCCTGGCGCTGGGGCGCACCTCACTGGTGGCAGGCATGATCGCCAGCGGGCGTCTGCTCGCCCCGTTCGAGCAGCGCATCGCCACCAGCGAGGCGTTCTATCTGGCCTGCCCGGCCCATCAGTACCTGTCGCCCCAGGCCGAGGCCTTCTGGTCATGGCTGGTGGAGGAGGCGGAACGTGCCCGTGCCGAGGCGCCCGCGCTCTTCGGCCCTGGGCGGCAACCGAGCCTCTAGCGCAGCTGGGCTTCGGCCAGGGTGCGGCGGCGCGGGATGCGCGCGGCGTCCCAGTGCCGGCTCGCCCAGGCCAGCAGCTCGCTCGGGCGGGCCTGTTCCAGTTCGGCCGGTACCCGCTGGCCGAGTGCGTGCAGGGCGCGCACCAGCAGCGGCGCGGCCTGGTCGGCCGGCAGCGGTGGCGAGCGGTAGGATTTGCCCAGCTTGTGGCCGTCGGGCTGGATGATCAGCGGCACGTGCAGGTAGCGCGGCTGGGGGTAGCCGAGCAGCTGCTGCAGGTACAGCTGGCGCGGGGTGGAGTCGAGCAGGTCGGCGCCGCGCACCACATCGGTCACGCCTTGCCAGGCATCGTCGAGCACTACCGCCAGCTGGTAGGCATAGAGCCCGTCGCGGCGACGGATGATGAAGTCGCCAACTTCGCGGCCCAGGTGCTGGTGGTACTCGCCCTGCACCCGGTCGACGAAGCCGTAGCTCAATTGCGGCACGCGCAGGCGGATCGCGGCGTCCCTCGGGGCGTGACCGGCGTCGCGGCAGAATCCCGGGTAGACACCCCCATAGCCTTCCAGTTGTTTGCGCGAGCAGGTGCAGGCATAGGCCAGCCCCTGCTCCAGCAGGCGCTCGACCAGCGCCTGGTACTCAGGGTGGCGCTCGCTCTGGCGCACCAGTGGGCCGTCCCAGTGCAGGCCGTAGCTCTCCAGGGTCCTGAGGATGGCGTCCTGGGCGCCGGGTACTTCGCGTGGCGGGTCGAGGTCTTCCATGCGCAGCAGCCAGTGGCCGCCCACCGCGCGGGCGTCCAGGTAGGCGGCCAGTGCCGCGACCAGCGAGCCGAAGTGCAGGTAACCGCTGGGGGTGGGGGCGAAACGACCGATATAGGCGGGAGCGTTCATGGGGGAGGATATACGGCGTATCGCGGCTGAATCCGCGCCCATGGGGGCGGCCTCGATCGAGGGCAGAAACAGAACGGGGCGCTTGCGCGCCCCGTGGTCAGATCAGGAACCGATCTGCTTTTCCTTGATTTCCGCCAGAGTCTTGCAGTCGATGCACAGGGTCGCGGTGGGGCGCGCTTCGAGACGACGGATACCGATCTCGACGCCGCAGGAGTCGCACCAGCCGTAGTCGTTGTCTTCGATCAGCTGCAGGGTTTCGTCGATCTTCTTGATCAGCTTGCGCTCGCGATCACGGGCACGCAGCTCCAGGCTGAACTCTTCTTCCTGGCTGGCGCGGTCGGCGGGATCGGGGAAGTTGGCCGCCTCGTCCTGCATGTGATGCACGGTACGGTCGACTTCCTGCATCAGTTCCAGCTTCCATTTGTTGAGGATGCCGGTGAAGTGAGCGCGCATCGGCTCACCCATGTACTCCTCACCCTTGGATTCTTTGTAGGGTTCGAAGCCACGAATCAGTTGGCTGCTCTTTGCTTTTGCTTTGGTGGGCATGGATGACCGCCTCTCACTTTCTCTAATCCACTGCGCAGGATGATATCCATTGCCGGTTATAAAAACGGCCCTGCGTCTGCAAGCGGGCGAACTTACCAGATCAATTCAACCCGCGCCACTCCCGGTTGTCGTGGTTGCTGCCGTTTCACTGAGCCCTTGGTTAGAATCCCCGCTTCAACCTCTATCAAGGCAGCTCCATGGCCCAGTCCTACAGTGCGCGCAGCCGCGCCATCGAACCTTTCCACGTCATGGCGCTGCTGGCCCGGGCTAATCAGTTGCAGGCCGAAGGCTTCGACGTGATCCACCTGGAAATCGGCGAACCGGACTTCACCACCGCCGCGCCCATAGTCGCCGCCGGCCAGGCCGCCCTGGCGGCCGGGCATACCCGCTACACGGCGGCACGCGGCATTCCGGCGCTGCGCGAGGCAATAGCCGGCTTCTACGCGCAACGCTATCGATTGAGCATAGACCCTGAGCGGATTTTGATTACCCCGGGAGGCTCCGGCGCCCTGTTGCTGACCAGCAGCCTGCTGGTCGACCCGGGCAAGCATTGGCTGCTGGCCGATCCCGGCTACCCCTGCAACCGTCACTTCCTGCGCCTGATCGAGGGCGCCGCCCAGCTGGTGCCGGTGGGGCCCGAGGCGCGCTACCAGCTGACCCCCGAGCTGGTCGCCCGGCACTGGGACAAGGACAGCGTCGGCGCCCTGGTCGCCTCGCCCGCCAACCCCACCGGCACCGTGCTGCACCGCGACGAGCTGGCCGCCCTGTCCCGCGCCCTGAAGGAGCGGGGCGGGCACCTGGTGGTCGACGAGATCTACCACGGCCTGACCTATGGCATGGATGCCAGCAGCGTGCTGGAGGTGGACGACGACGCCTTCGTGCTCAACAGCTTCTCCAAATACTTCGGCATGACCGGCTGGCGCCTGGGCTGGCTGGTGGCGCCGCCGGCGGCCGTACCCGAGCTGGAGAAGCTGGCGCAGAATCTCTATATCAGCGCGCCGAGCATGGCCCAGCACGCGGCGCTGGCCTGCTTCGAGCCGGCGACCCTGGAGATCCTCGAGGAGCGTCGCCACGCATTTGCCCGCCGCCGCGATTTCCTCCTGCCGGCCTTGCGTGAGCTGGGCTTCAGGATCGCCGTGGAACCGGAGGGGGCCTTCTATCTGTATGCCGACATCGGCGCCTTCGGCGGCGATGCCTTCGCCTTCTGCCGGCACTTCCTGGAAACCGAGCATGTGGCCTTCACCCCGGGGCTGGACTTCGGCCGCCATCTGGCCGGCCAGCATGTGCGCTTCGCCTACACCCAGGACCTGCCGCGCCTGCAGCAGGCGGTCGAGCGCATCGCCCGCGGGCTGAAGAGCTGGCGTCCCGATGCGCTTTGAGCCGCCACTGCAGCAGGGCGTGCTGCTACGCCGCTACAAGCGCTTCCTCGCCGACATCGAGACCGCCGACGGCGAGCGACTGTGCATCCACTGCCCGAATACCGGCTCGATGCTCAATTGCATGAGCGAGGGCGCGCGGGTCTGGTTCAGCCGCTCCAGCGACCCCAGGCGCAAGCTGCCGGGCACCTGGGAACTGGGCGAGACCCCGCATGGGCGCCTGGCGCTGATCAATACCGGGCGAGCCAACGCCCTGGTCGAGGAGGCGCTGCGGGGCGGGCTGATCGATGAGCTGGCCGGTTTCGACGGGCTCAAACGGGAGGTGCCCTATGGCCAGGAGCGCAGCCGCATCGACTTCCGCCTGGATTACCCGGACGGGCCGGCCTACGTCGAGGTGAAAAGCGTCACCCTGGGCTTCGCCGACAGCGCGGTGGCGGCCTTTCCCGATGCCCGCACCGAGCGCGGCGCCAAGCATCTGCGCGAGCTGGCGGCGCTGGCCCGTGACGGTGTGCGCGCGGTGCAGCTGTATTGCGTCAACCTGAGCGGCATCGAGGCGGTGCGCCCGGCCGCGGAGATCGACCCGGCCTACGCCGCGGCGCTGCGCGAGGCGGTCGCCGCAGGCGTCGAGGTGCTGGCCTATGGCGCCGACATCGGCGCCGAGGAAGTGCGCCTGGCGCGCCGGCTCGAGGTCCGGCTATAGCGCTGCTGGCGGCGATTCGACCCAGATCGCGCCGTCGTTCTCGGCGCAGCTCAGTGCCTCGAGCGACTGGCCGGCGCAGGGGCCGGCCACGCATTCGCCACTGTCAATGAGGAACAGCGCGCCATGGGTGGCGCACTGGATCAGGCTGGCGCTGTGGTCGAGGAACTGGTCCGGCAGCCATTCCAGGGGGATGCCGCGGTGCGGGCAGCGGTTGCGGTAGACGAACACCCGGCCGTCCTTGCGCACGGCCAGCAGCTTGCCGCCGGCTATCTCGAAGCCTCGGCTGTGGCCCTCGGCCAGTTCATCGGTGGCGCATAAACGAATCATCAGTCCCTCCACGGCAGCCGCGCATTATGCCGATCTGCTACAGGCTGCCAAGTGGCGCGCGACCGGTGTCGCGCCCCTGCGTCCGCGAGCCGGGCTGGCGGTCGGCGCCGCAGCCTCTTATCCTGCCTGCCAAACCCTGATCCACGAAGCCCTGGCCACGCCATGAACCCCGTCATTCCAACGCGCGCGCTGTTCGCTGCCCTGGGCCTGCTGCTGGCGCTGGCGCTCTGGCTGTCGCTGGCCCTGGGGCCGGTCAGCCTGCCGTTGGCCGATACCCTGCAGGCGGCATTGCGTCTGCTCGGCCTTCCCGTAGGCAGCGAGGAGCTGCGCCAGGCCGAGCTGATCCTCGGCCAGATCCGCCTGCCGCGCAGCCTGCTCGGTCTGACGGTCGGTGCGGTGCTGGCGCTGTGCGGGGTGGCGATGCAGGGCCTGTTCCGCAACCCGCTGGCCGACCCCGGGCTGGTCGGCGTATCCAGCGGGGCGGCCCTCGGCGCGGCGCTGGCGATCGTCGGTGGCGCCGCGTTTGGCGGCCTGCCGGATGCCTTGGCGCCCTACCTGTTGTCGCTGTGCGCCTTTATCGGCGGGCTCGGGGTCACCGCCCTGGTCTATCGCCTGGGCCGGCGTGACGGTCAGACCAGCGTGGCGACCATGCTCCTGGCCGGTATCGCCCTGACCGCGCTGGCCGGCGCGGCCATCGGCCTGTTCACCTACCTGGCCGACGACGCCACCCTGCGCACCCTGACCTTCTGGAACCTCGGCAGCCTCAACGGTGCCAGCTACGCCCGGCTGTGGCCGCTGCTGCTGGTGACCGTGGCGGTGGCGCTGTGGCTGCCGCGTCGGGCCAGGGCGCTGAACGCGCTGCTGCTCGGCGAGTCGGAGGCGCGCCACCTGGGCTTCGCCGTCGAGCGGGTCAAGGGCGAACTGGTGTTGTGCACGGCCCTGGGCGTCGGCGCGGCAGTGGCGGCGGCGGGGATGATCGGCTTTATCGGCCTGGTCGTGCCGCACCTGATCCGCCTGCTGGTGGGGCCGGATCACCGCGTGCTGCTGCCGGCCTCGGCGCTGGCCGGTGCCAGCCTGCTGCTGCTCGCCGACCTGGCCGCGCGGCTGACCCTGGCGCCGGCGGAGCTGCCGATCGGCATCGTCACCGCGCTGATCGGAGCGCCCTTCTTCCTCTACCTGTTGCTGCGGGGGCGCGCCTGATGCTGCGAGCGGAAAACCTGGCGGTGCAGCGCGGTTCCCGTTGCGTGCTGGCGGATATCGACCTGCGGTTGCTGCCCGGCGAGGTGCTCGGTGTGCTCGGTCCCAACGGTGCGGGCAAGAGCACCCTGCTCGGCGCGCTCTGTGGCGAACTGGCGGCGGCGCGCGGGCAGGTGTGGCTCGACCAGCGAGCGCTAAGCGACTGGCAGGGTGCCGAACGGGCGCGGCGCCTGGCGGTGTTGCCGCAGAACTCGACGCTGAGCTTCGCCTTCCGGGTCGAGGAGGTGGTGGCCATGGGCCGTTTGCCGCACGCCAGCGGCCGGGCGCGCGACGGCGAGGTGGTCGCGGCGGCGCTGGCGGCGGCCGATGCGGCGCACCTGAGCGGGCGCAGCTACCTGGCGCTGTCCGGCGGCGAACGCCAGCGCGTGCACCTGGCGCGGGTGCTGGCCCAGCTCTGGCCGGGCGGGGCAGGGCAGGTCCTGCTGCTGGATGAGCCGACCTCGATGCTCGACCCGCTGCACCAGCACACCACCCTGCAGGCCACCCGCGCCTTCGCCGAGCAGGGCGCCGCGGTGCTGGTGATCCTGCATGACCTGAACCTGGCGGCGCGCTACTGCGACCGCCTGCTGCTGCTCGATCGCGGCCGCCCGCAGGCCCTGGGTACGCCGGAACAGGTCCTGCGTGCCGAGCCACTGCAGGCGGTGTTCGGTCTCGAGGTGCTGGTGCAGCGCCACCCGGAGCGAGGCCATCCCCTGATCATCGCCCGTTGAGGAGTCCCATGCGTCCAATCCTGTTGTCGTTGCTGGTGCTGTTGTCCGCCTGTCAGGCCGCTTTGCCGCCATTGCCGGCGTGGCAAAGCCCGGAGGGGCGCGAGCAGGCTCAAGTCGGGCAGATCCTCGACCTGCGCAGTGGCCAACCCCTGAACCCGGCGCAGCTGGTCGAGCGCCTGGCCGGCGCGTCGCGGTTGCTGATCGGCGAGCGTCACGACAACGCCGATCATCACGTCCTGCAGCACTGGTTGCTGGAGGCGCTGGAGCACCGGCGCGCGCAGGGCAGCCTGCTGCTGGAGATGCTCAACCCGGACCAGCAGGCCAGGGTGGAGGCGGCGCGCCGGGGCATCGCCAGCGGGCAGACCATCGCCGATCTGCCCGCCGCGCTGGCCTGGCAGAAGGGCTGGGACTGGGCGTTGTACGGGCCTATCGTGCGCCATGCCCTGGACCGCCCCTATCCGCTGTTGGCGGCCAACCTGGACCGCCCGCAGCTGCTCCAGGTCTATCGCCAGCCGCCGGCGCTGAGTGGGTTGCGCTCGACCGCGCCGGCGGTGCGCGCGGCGCTGCAGGAGCAGATCCGCGAGTCCCACTGCGGCAAGCTGCCGGACAGCCAGCTGCCGGCCATGCTCGCCGTGCAGCAGCAGCGCGACCGGCGCATGGCCGAGGCGCTGCTGGCCGCCCCCGCGCCCAGCCTGCTGCTGGCCGGCGCCTACCACGTGCGTCGGGACCTGGGCGTGCCCCTGCACCTGCAGGACCTGGGCGAGCCGACGGGGGGGCTGGTGCTGATCCTCGCCGAGCTCGGCCAGACGGTCACGGCCGCCGAGGCCGACCTGGTCTGGTACACGCCGCGCCGGCCGGAGCAGGATTACTGCGCCGCACTGGGCGAGTAGCCCGGCAGCGCGGCGAGGCCAGCGTGCCGGGGCATCGACCAAGGTCGTGCAGTGCGTGGGGCGAATAATCGGCCACACTTAGCCCAGGAGGTGAGGGCATGGCCAATCGCACGCTACGCGCGCAGCGCCTGGTAGCGCTGTTCCTGCTGGGTTGTCTGCTGTTCAGCTATCCGCTGCTGGCGCTGTTCGACAGTCCCCAGCGGCTGTTCGGCATACCGCTGCTGTTCGCCTACCTGTTCGCCGCCTGGGCCCTGCTGATCCTGTTGATGATGCTGGTCGTGGAAGGCTCGCGCCGATGAGGGAGCACTGCCCATGCCGCTCGGTGGCCTGATCCTGCTGACCTCCGCTGCCTACCTGGGCATCCTCTTCGCCATCGCCTACTGGGGCGACAAGCGCGCCGACGCCGGCCGTTCGATCATCGCCAATCCCTATATCTACGCGCTGTCGATGGCGGTGTACGCCACCTCCTGGACCTTCTACGGCAGCGTCGGCCGGGCGGCGGCCAGCGGCGTCGGCTTCCTGCCGATCTACCTCGGCCCGACCCTGATGGCGGCCTTGTTCTGGCTGGTGCTGCGCAAGATGGTGCGCATCAGCAAGGCCAACCGCATCACCTCGATCGCCGACTTCATTGCCGCCCGCTACGGCAAGAGTGCGCTGCTCGGCGGCCTGGTGACGCTGATCGCGGTGATCGGGGTGATTCCCTACATCGCCCTGCAGCTCAAGGCGGTGTCCAGCAGCTTCCTGATCCTCTGGCAGTACCCGGCAATTCAGATGCCGCACCAGGGCCAGGCGCTGGGGCCGTTGCAGGACACCGCGCTCTACGTCGCGCTGCTGCTGGCGGCCTTCACCATCGTCTTCGGCACCCGCCACCTGGACGCCACCGAGCGCCACGAAGGCATGGTCGCGGCCATCGCCTTCGAGTCGCTGGTCAAGCTGCTGGCCTTCCTGGCGGTCGGCCTGTTCGTCACCTTCGGCCTGTATCACGGCTTCGCCGACCTGTTCGAGCAGGCCGAGCGGCTGCCCGGGATCGATCGCCTGCTGACTCTCGGCGGCCCGGCCGGCACCTACGGTTCCTGGGCGGCGCTGATTTTCCTGTCGCTGCTGTCGCTGCTGTTCCTGCCGCGCCAGTTCCAGATCAGCGTGGTCGAGAATGTCAACGAGGAGCACCTGGCCAAGGCCATCTGGCTGTTCCCGCTGTACCTGCTGGCGATCAACCTGTTCGTCCTGCCGATCACCTTCGCCGGCCTGATGCAGTTTGCCGATGGCGCGGTGGACGCCGACACCTTCGTCCTCACCCTGCCCATGCTCCATCAGCAGCAGGCCCTGGCCCTGCTGGTGTTCGTCGGCGGGCTGTCGGCCGCCACCGGCATGGTCATCGTCGAGACCATCGCCCTGTCGACAATGATCTGCAACGACCTGGCGATGCCCCTGCTGCTGCGCTGGAAGGCCATCGGCCTGGCGCGGCGCAGCGACCTGTCGGGGCTGCTGCTGGGCATCCGCCGCGGCGCCATCGTGTTGCTGATGCTGCTCGGCTACCTGTACTACCGGGCGGCCGGCGAGGCCTATGCGCTGGTGTCGATCGGCCTGGTGTCGTTCGCCGCGGTGGCGCAGTTCGCCCCGGCCATGCTCGGTGGCATGTACTGGAAGCAGGGCACCCGGGCCGGCGCCCTGAGCGGCCTGCTGCTGGGGTTCCTGTTGTGGGCCTACACCCTGCTGCTGCCGGCGTTCGCCAAGTCCGGCTGGTTGCCACTGGCGTTCATCGAGCAGGGTCCACTGGCCATCGCCTGGCTCAAGCCGCAGGCGCTGTTCGGCCTGGTCGGCCTCGATGAAATCGGCCATTCGCTGTTCTGGAGCCTGCTGGGTAATCTCGGCGCCTATGTCGGGGTGTCGCTGTTCAGCCAGCAGAGCAGCCGCGAACACGCCCAGGCGCTGCTGTTCGTCGATGCCTTCAGGGTGGTCGGTCGCGGCGCCGGCCTGTGGCGCGGCAGCGCCTCGGTGCAGGAGGTGATCGCCCTGGTCGGGCGTTTCCTGGGGCCGGCGCGGGCCGCCGAAGCCTTCGCCGAGTACGCCCGGCAGCGCGGTCTTGCCGCCAGCGACCAGCTGGAGCCGGACGCCGGGCTGGTGCATTTCACCGAGCAGCAGCTGGCCGGGGCGATCGGCACGGCCTCGGCGCGGGTGATGCTGGCCTCGGTGGTGCAGGAGGAGCCGCTGGGCATGGACGAGGTGCTCGGCATCCTCGACGAGGCCTCCCAGGTGCTGGCCTACAGCCGGCGCCTGGAGCAGCAGTCGCGGGAACTGGAGGCGGCGACCGCCGAGCTGCGCGCGGCCAATGCGCGGCTGCAGGAACTCGACCGGCTGAAGGACGATTTCATCTCCACCGTCACCCACGAGTTGCGCACGCCGTTGACCTCGATCCGCGCCTTCTCCGAGATCCTCAACGACAACCCGGAGCTGGAGCCGGCGCAGCGTGCGCGCTTCATCGCTATCATCGTCAAGGAAAGCGAGCGCCTGACTCGCCTGATCAACCAGGTGCTGGACCTGGCCAAGCTCGAATCGGGGCGCGCCGAATGGCACAGCGCGGCGCTGGATCTGGGCGAGGTTATCGAGGATGCGCTGGCCACCACCAGCCAGCTGCTGCAGGAGCGGGGCGTGCAACTCGAGCTGCAGCTGCCGGCGCAGGTACCACCGGTGCAGGCCGACCGCGACCGCCTGCTGCAGGTGCTGCTCAACCTGATCGCCAATGCGGCGAAGTTCTGCGATCCCCGGGCCGGTCGGATCAGGCTCGCGGTGCAGGTGCTGCCCGAGGCACTGCAGGTGGACGTGAGCGACAATGGGGCGGGTATCGAGCCGGCCGACCAGCAAACCATCTTCGAGAAGTTTCGCCAGGTCGGCGACAACCTCACCGCCAAGCCCCAGGGCACGGGCCTGGGGCTGCCTATCAGCCGGCAGATCGTCGAGCACTTCGGCGGCCGGCTGTGGGTGCGGAGTGCGCCGGGGCAGGGCGCGACCTTTTCCTTTAACCTGCCGCTTGCGGGCGGCAAGACGGAGGATGAACCATGAGCAAGCGCGTGTTGATCGCCGACGACGAGCCGAACATCGTCATTTCCCTGGAGTTTCTCCTGCAACAGGCCGGCTACCAGGTGCAGGTCGCCCATGATGGCCAGCAGGCCTGGGAGGCGATTCAGCGCGAGCCGCCCGACCTGCTGCTGCTCGACGTGATGATGCCGCGGCTGAGCGGCTACGACCTGTGCCAGAAGATCCGCGAGAATCCGGCCTGGCAGGCCATGCGCATCGTCATGCTGACCGCCAAGGGCCGTGAGGTGGAGGTCAGCAAGGGCCTGGCGCTGGGCGCCGATGCCTACATCAGCAAGCCGTTCTCGACCCAGGAACTGCTGGCGCAGGTGCGCGACCTGCTGGCGGACACCTAGCCGATGCGCCCGCGCCTGCGTTTTGCCGCCTGGCTGCTCGGCCTGGGGCTGGGCCTGGGCGGCGTGCTGCTGCTCGCCGGGGCGCTGCTCTGGAGCGACCTGAGCGACGCCGAGCGCGATGCCCTGACGGCGCTGCTGGCCGGGCGCGGGGCCCTGCTGGTGGTGTTGGGCGGGTTGCTGCTGGCGTTGCTCGGCGCGCTGCTGCGCCTGGCCCTGGCGGCCTACCCGGAAGCGGCGGCGCGGCTGGCCGAAGAGGTCGACATCATCCACCGGGTCAACCCCGGGCACCGTGTGACGCCGGCGGGCGCGGCACCGATGCGCCGGCTGGCGGTGGCGCTGAACGCCTTCGCCGACGCCAACTGCGCCCTGCAGCAGGAGGTGGCCGAGCGCATCGAGGAGGCCAACGCGCGCCTGGAACAGGAGAAGAACCGCCTGGCCGCGCTCATGTCCGAACTGGCCCAGAGCGTGCTGGTGTGTAACCGCGAGGGCCGCATCCTGTTGTACAACACCCGCGCCAGCCTGCTGCTGGCCTCGGGCGCGGACGACGCCGGCGGCGCGCCGGTCGGCCTGGGCCGCTCGATCTTCGGCATTCTCGACCAGCGCCTGATCGTGCATGCCCTGGAGCGGGTGCGCCGACGCCTCGAACAGCACAGCCCGCGCCCGGTGGCGCAGTTCGTCAGCGCCCGCGGCGTGCACCTGCTGCGCGCGCAGATGGTGCCCTTGCAGGATGCGCAGGACGAGCTGATCGGCTTCATCCTGATCCTCGAGGACATCACCCGTTCGGTCGAGCTCAACAGTCGCCGCGATGCCCTGCTGCTGCAGCTCACCGAGGGCAGCCGCGCGGCCCTGGGCAACATCCGCGCCGCCGCCGAAACCGTGCAGCAGTACCCGCAGATGGATGACGAGCAGCGCCAGCGCTTCGGCGCGGTGATCCTCGACGAGGCGCAGCGACTGTCCCGGCAGCTGCAGCAGACCCTGGCGCGGCACGCTGATATCCTGCGCCCGCAATGGCCGCTGGAGGACATGCTGGCCAGCGACCTGCTGCTGGCCCTGCAGCGCAACTTCGACTCCGCGCTCGGGGTGACCGCCCACTATGAGGATGGCAGCGAGGCCTATTGGCTGAGCCTGGACAGCTATTCGCTGGTGCAGGCGCTGACCCAGCTGATGGGGGCACTGGCCGCGGCCTGCGCGATCCATGAGGTCGACTTCGAGCTGACGGGCGAGCCGGGTTTCGTGCGCCTGGCCCTGCGCTGGGACGGCCAGCCACTGGCGCCGGAGTTGTTGCACGAGTGGGAGGAGCGGCCGTGCAGCCTGGCCGGGGAGGCGCCAGGCGGCTCCACCCTGCGCGAGGTGCTGGAACGGCATGGCGGCGAGCTCTGGTGCCAGAGCGACCGCGAGGCGGGGGGCAATCGCCTCTACCTGCAACTGCCCACCAGCGAGCCCGAGCCATTGGGCGAGATGCCGACGCAGGTGCAGGGGCGGCCGGTGTACTACGACTTCGACCTGTTCAGCCAGCCGGGGCAGACCCCGGAGCTCGACGAGCGGCCGCTTACCGAGTTGTCCTTCACCGTGTTCGACACCGAGACCACCGGCCTGGCGCCGTCCGAGGGCGACGAGA
Source organism: Pseudomonas zhanjiangensis (assembly GCF_041027545.1). NCBI lineage: Bacteria > Pseudomonadati > Pseudomonadota > Gammaproteobacteria > Pseudomonadales > Pseudomonadaceae > Pseudomonas > Pseudomonas zhanjiangensis. Next base: position 67,091 of record NZ_JBFTEG010000017.1, read on the forward strand.
TCATCTCGATCGGCGCGGTGCGCATCGTCAACGGTCATCTGCTCAAGCAGGAATGCTTCGAGCAGTTGATCGATCCGCACCGCTCGATCCCGCGCGAGTCGCAACAGGTGCACGGCCTGACCCCGGAGATGCTCGCCGGGCAGCCGAGCATCGGTCAGGTGCTGCCGCTGTTCCAGCGCTTCGCCGAGGACACCGTGCTGGTCGCCCACAACGCGGCGTTCGACATGCGCTTCCTGCAACTCAAGGAGCAGCAGACCGGCGTGCGCTTCATCCAGCCGCTGCTCGATACCCTGCTGCTTTCGGCCCTGGCGCATCCGGGCCATAACGCCGATGAACATCGCCTGGAGCGGATCGCCGCGCGTCTCGGCGTCCAGGTGGTGGGTCGGCATACCGCGTTGGGCGATGCGATGGTCACCGCCGAGGTGTTCCTCAAGCTGCTCCCGCTGCTGGCCGAGCGTGGCATCCACACCCTGCGCCAGGCCCGCGAGGCGTCGCAGAAGACCTATTACTCCAAGCTGGAGTACTAGCCGCTGTGCAATGACGGGAACATTCGAGCAGGCAAAAAAAGACCCGGCACGTGCCGGGTCAATAACCGTGATTAGCCTGATGAGGAGATAACCAGAAGAAGCCGACTGCTGGCTCCTTGCGCTTATCGACTGATCTCGCGACCAGTTGGGTAGATAATAGCAATTCTCATTTGCAAGTCAACACTAATGAGAACTATTTTTATTGCTGTGGCCGGAGCCCAGAACGCCGAACCCGGCACAAGGCCGGGTTCGTTGGGTTGCGTTGCGCGTGCCGGGTCAGGCTTCGGCGGGCAGGCGCAGCTGGGTGACCTCCTTGTTCAGCAGGTCGATACGCCGGGCCATGCTCTCGATCAGGCTGTGGGCGATCCGCGGGTTGCTCTGCATCAGGCTGAGGAACTGCTCCTTGGGGATCACCATGACCGTGCAGGGTTCGGTGGCCAGGACGGTGGCGCTGCGTTTTTCCCGGGTGAATACCGCCATGGCGCCGAAGATCTCGTCTTTCTGCACGTCGCCGACCTTGTGTCCGTCGACGTAGGCCTCGGCGTGGCCCTCGATGATGATGAACACATGGTCGGCGGCATCGCCCTGGTGGATCAGCTCCTCGCCGGTGGCGAAGTGCTGGAAGCCGGTGGCGGGACGGATCTCCGGTTGCTTCAGCCGCGCCAGGGCGTCGGAGAGCAGCGCCGTATGGCCGATCAGGTATTGCACCAGCAGTTCCTGGCGGGCCGGGTCGTGATAGATGTGCGTGAACACCTCGCTGCGCGAGTAGGGAATCAGGCTGATCGGCTCTTCGCTGCTCAGGCGGCAGCTGGGCAGGTCGATGCCCTGGCGCAGGCCGACCAGGTCGCCTTCCTGCAGATAGAACAGCGGGCGGCCGTCGACCAGTGCATGCAGCAGACCGTTGTCGATGATGAACAGCTGGTCGTCCGGTAGCGCCTGGGCCAGGTCCTCGACGCCTTCGAGTTGCAGCGGCGCAGCGCAGGGTTCGAGGCCTTCCAGCAGCTGGGGAGGGATGCTTTGCAGTCGGTTGATCAGCTGGTCGGCGTAGGCCGGTTGCTCCCCGAGTAGATACATGAGCGTAATTCCTTGAACTGACTGGGCTGACTAAGGCGCACCAAAGGCCCTCAGACAATAAGTGCTGTCAGGCTCTAGGTAAATCACTCTGCTTGGAGGTTGTGAGCTAGCTCTTGTTGTGCGGCGGTTGGGCATCGAGCTGGCCGTTGAGCTCGGCCTTGTGCGCCGGCGGCAACTCGTTCCAGTGGACATCGAGCAGGGCTCCCTCGATGGCATACAGCAGCACCTTGGAAGCTCGGAAACCGCGCGCGCGCACCGCCCGGTAGGCGTCGACCGCTCCTAGCCGGCGCAAGTCGTTGGCGCTGTGGATGCCGGCCGCATGCAGCCACTGTGCGGAGGTTTTGCCCAGGTTCTTCAGGTGTTGCAGTTCATCGTTCATCAAGCCTCCTGGCGCCGCTCAAGGGTAAGGCGACGTGCACTCAGTTCCGGATGCCTGTGAGCAAGTGTAGCGGCCAGCGCACCAGGCGCACCGGTTCGCCATCGCCCCAGGCCTGGCGCAATTGCGGGATCAGTTCGGACACCGGGTCGCGGCCATGCTGCCGTTCCCAGCGCTGCACCGCCGACCAGGTACGCAGGTAGCCGGTCAGGTGGTCGAAGTGCCAATGCGCCTCGATGGCGAAGGTTGGCGCTTCGATTCGCGCGAAGGGCATCTGGATATCGCGGTAGCCGGCGTCGACGCTGGCACGCCCCTGCGGCCAGTAATCCTTCAGGGTTTCTCGATAGAAGGCGTCGATCAGCGGATCCAGGCGCTCGTCGATGCTCATCAGGCTGTAGCACCAGGCGCAGAACAGGCCGCCGGGCTTGAGCAGACGGGCGACTTCGGCAAAGAACGCGGGGCCGGCGAACCAGTGCAGGGCCTGGGCGACCACGATCAGGTCGAGGCTGGCGTCGGCCAGCGGCTGCGTTTCGGCGCTGGCGGCGTAGAAGCTGACGCCCGGTATGGTCCCGGCGGCGCGCAGTTGGCCGAGGCTCGCATCGCTGGCCAGCACCCGGGTGAAGTAACGGGGCAGCCGCTGGCTGGCCTGACCGTTGCCGCAGGCCAGATCCAGGGCGCGTTGGTGGTCTCGGCAGTGCCGGCTCAGCCAGTCGAACAGGGCCGCCGGGTAGTGCGGGCGGAAGCTGGCATAGGCGCCGGCGCGGGCGTCGAACAGCTGACTGACCTCGTTCATTTGCTGCGATAGCGCAGGCGGGTGCCGAAGTTGACCGACATGAGGATCTCGTCGGCGCTCAGCTCGACCGGAAAGTAGCTGCCGGAAATCTGCGCATGGGCCAGGCTGGCACCCTCCAGCTGCGCCTCGCGCAGATCCAGGCCGCGCAGATCGGCGCCGCGGAAGTAGGCGTCGCGGAAGTTGACCCGCTGGGTATCCAGCTCTCGCAGGTCGAGGCCGCGGAAGTCGCCGCCGCTCAGGTCGATCTCGCCGCTGGCGGGCTTCTGGGCGTTGAAGGCGGCGACGTCATCGCGGCGTAGTAGCTGATAGAGCGGGCAATCGAGCTGGCTTGGCTTGCTCATCGCGGGACTTCCACAGGGGTTCCCGGCGAGTATAGAAGCCGCGGCGGTTTTTGCCCGCCGCGGGCTGCCAGGGGGCGCTCAGAGCCCGGGCAGGCGCTGGCGGATGCGCGCCACCAGGCTGTCCAGGCTGGCGCTCTGGTCGGTATCGACACGCTTGCTGTGGGCCAGTTCATCCTCGCTCAGCGCTTCGCGGCTGGCCTGCTGGGCGTGGACCACGTCCAGGGTGGCATCGGACGGGTCCCGGCCGTCGGCCTGGCGCTTGGCCAGCCAGCCGGCGATCACCGCTTCCGGCGCCTGGCAGTCGAGGATCAGGAAGGGCACGCCGGTTTCCTCGGCGATCTGCCACGCCGCCAGGCGCTGGGCCTGCTTGAGATAGGTGGCGTCGATTACCACCGGGAAGCCGGCGTGCAACGCCGCATTGGCCAGTTGATGCAGACGCTCGTAGGTAGCCGCGCTGGCATCCTGGCTGTAGATGCCGCCGTGCAGCTGGCCCTGCTGCTCATCCGGTTGCTCGCCGAACAGGCGCTTGCGTTCGACGTCCGAGCGCAGGCGAATGGCCCCCAGCGCCTCGACCAGACGCATGGCGACATGGCTCTTGCCGACGGCAGAAACGCCGTGGGTGATGGCCAGGAAGCGCGAGGGGATGGCGCTGTAGCTTTCCGCCAAGGCCGCATAGCGGCGGTACTGGCGCAGAATCACGGCGCGCTGGACGGCATCCTGCTCCTGGCCGAGGCGGAACAGGCTGACCTTGCCGCGAACCATGGCCCGGTAGGCCTTGTAGAAGTTCAGCAGTTCCAGTCCAGCATAGTCGCCGGTGTGCTCCAGCCAGGCGCTGATAAAGCGCCGGGACAGGGGCTTGAGGCCACGGTCTTCCAGGTCCATGGCGAGGAAGGCGGCGTCCGAGACGATGTCGATCAGGCGGAAGGGCTCATTGAATTCGATGCAGTCGAACAGCACTACGTGGTCGTCGAGCAGGGTGGCGTTGCCCAGGTGGATGTCGCCGTGGCATTCGCGGATGAAACCCTCGGCCTTGCGCTGCTCGAGCAGCGGCTGCAGGCGTTCGAAGCTGCTTTCGGCCCAGGCCTGCAGGGCATCTAGCTGCTGCAGGTTGGCCTTGTCGCCAAGCAGCGGGCGAATCTGCTCGAAATTCTGCCGCACCGGGCTCATGACCGCCTCCGGCGTGCCAAGCGGATGCTCGGCTGCAACCCGTGGCGCGTCCAGGTGGAAGCGGGCGATCAACTGGGCCAGCTCGTCGATATGCGCATCGTTCAGCTCGCCGCGAGCCTGTACCTCGCCGAGCAGCTGGCTCTGCGGGAACTGGCGCATCTGCACCGCGTACTCGATGGCCTCGCCGTCGCCTCCCAGTTGCGGCGCCTGCTCATTGCCGGTGATGGGCAGCACCTGCAGGTACAGATCCTCGGTCAGGCGCTGGTTAAGGCGCACTTCCTCCTCGCAGAAGTGCTTGCGCGACGCCAGCGTGGTGAAGTCGAGAAAGCCGAAGTCCATCGGTTTCTTGATCTTGTAGGCGTAGGGCCCGGTCAGCAGAACCCAGGAGATATGCGTCTCGATGACCTGGAAAGCGTCCACCGGATGAGGGTAGAGGGCCGGGTTCTGCAGGGCGGTGATCAGAGCGTGGCTCACGGGCGATCCTTGGCTTTCGGACTAAATAGGAGGCGGGCATTATGGCGGCTGTGAGCCGCTCTGCAAACCGCCGGGCTGCGCCTGCCGGCACCAGGCAAAGTGCGTATAATGCCGCGCCATGACTCGTACCCGATCTCCCCGTTCTCGTTCAAAACGTCGCTCGCCGGGCAGGCGCCCCTGGCTTGGCTGGGCTTTCAAGCTCGGCCTGGTCGGTTTGGTCGTGCTGGCCGGCTTTGCGGTTTACCTCGATGCCGTGGTCCAGGAGAAGTTCTCCGGCAAGCGCTGGACCGTGCCGGCCAAGGTCTATGCCCGGCCGCTCGAGCTGTTCGTCGGCCAGAAACTGGCCAAGGATGACTTCCTCAAGGAGCTGGATGCACTCGGCTATCGCCGGACTGGCAGCGTAACAGGGCCGGGTGAGGTGGCAGTGGCGGGCAACAGCCTGGAACTGCATTCGCGTGGCTTCCAGTTCTATGAAAGCAGCGAGCCGGCGCAGCGGGTGCGGGTGCGTTTCTCCGGCGATTATGTCGCCGGCCTGAATCAGGCCAATGGCGGTACTCTGGCCGTCGCTCGCCTGGAGCCGCTGCTGATCGGCGGTTTGTATCCGGCCCACCAGGAAGACCGGGTACTGATCAAGCTGGATCAGGTGCCGCCCTATCTGGTGGAAACCCTGGTGGCGGTGGAGGACCGTGAGTTCTTCAACCATTTCGGCGTATCGCCCAAGTCGATTGCCCGCGCGGTGTGGATCAATGCCACGGCCGGCGAGGTGCGTCAGGGCGGCAGTACCCTGACCCAGCAATTGGTCAAGAACTTCTACCTGAGCAACGAGCGCAGCCTGACCCGCAAGGCCACCGAAGCCATGATGGCGGTGTTGCTCGAGTTGCATTACGACAAGCAGGACATTCTCGAGGCCTACCTCAACGAGGTGTTCCTCGGTCAGGATGGCCAGCGCTCGATCCACGGGTTCGGCCTGGCCAGCCAGTACTTTTTCAGCCAGCCGCTGTCGGAGCTGAAGCTCGAACAGGTGGCCCTGCTGGTCGGCATGGTCAAGGGGCCGACCTACTACAATCCGCGGCGCAATCCCGAGCGCGCGTTGCAGCGGCGCAACCTGGTGCTCGATGTGCTCGTCGAGCAAGGCGTGGTGTCGGCCGAGCAGGCCGCGGTGGCCAAGCAGAAGCCGCTGGGTGTGACGCCGCGCGGCAGCATTGCCAATAGCTCCTTTCCAGCCTTTCTCGATCTGGTCAAGCGCCAGTTGCGCGAGGACTATCGCGAGGAGGACCTGACCGAGGAAGGGCTGCGTATCTTTACCAGTTTCGATCCGATCCTCCAGCTCAAGGCCGAAAGCGCCCTGGCCGACTCGCTCAAGCGCCTGTCGGGGCGCAAGGGGGTCGATCAGGTGGAGGCTGGCATGGTGGTGACCAATCCGGAAACGGGTGAAGTGCAGGCCTTGCTCGGCAGTCGCCAGCCGCGCTACGCCGGCTTCAACCGCGCCCTGGATGCGTTGCGGCCGATCGGTTCGCTGGTCAAGCCGGCGATCTATCTGACGGCGCTGGAGCACCCCAGTCAGTACACCTTGACCAGCCTGGTGGAGGACCAGCCGTTTTCCATCAAAGGCCAGGACGGCCAGGTGTGGACACCGCAGAACTACGACCGCAAGGCCCATGGCACCATCTATCTGTACCAGGGGCTGGTCAACTCCTACAACCTGTCCACCGCCAAGCTGGGGCTGGAACTGGGCGTGCCTAATGTACTCAAAACTCTAGAGCGTCTCGGTGTCGAGCGTAAGTGGCCGGCCTATCCCTCGATGCTGCTGGGAGCCGGCGCGTTGACGCCGATGGAGGTGGCGGGTATGTACCAGACCTTGGCCAATGGTGGTTTCAACACTCCGCTGCGGGGTATCCGCAGTGTCCTGACCGCCGAGGGTCAGCCGCTCAAACGCTACCCGTTCCAGATCCAGCAGCGGTTCGACGCCGGGGCGATCTACCTGCTGCAAAATGCCATGCAGCGCACCATGCACGAGGGCACGGGGCGTTCGGTGTACAACCAGTTGCCGAGGTCCCTGGCGCTGGCTGGCAAGACTGGCACCAGCAACGATTCGCGCGACAGCTGGTTCGCCGGTTTCAGCCAGGACCTGCTGGCAGTGGTTTGGCTCGGGCGTGACGACAATGGACCGACGCCGCTGACCGGCGCCAGCGGTGCACTGCAGGTGTGGACCAGCTTTATGCGCCAGGCCGATCCGCTGCCGCTGGATATGCCGATGCCGGATAACGTTGTGCAGGCCTGGGTGGATGCCAATAGCGGTGCGGGGTCCGATCCGAGCTGCCCGAATGCGGTGCAGATGCCATATATTCGCGGTAGCGAGCCCGTTCCGGGCGGCGCCTGCGGACTCCAGGCCCCGGTGGACTCGGTCATGGACTGGGTGCGGGGCTGGTTGGATTAAGTGAGAGGGTATGAAGTGATCAAGTGGTGGGTTCCTGCTCTAACAGCTTCGATGGCGCTTGGCGGTTGTGCCAGCGTGCCGCGCGGTTCGATTCCGGTCGTCGATTCCAGTGGCTCGGTCTACGAGCAGCAGGAGGGCGCGCCTGGTTATTCGGCCCCGGCCAACCGGGCGCCGCAAACCCTGCCCCAGGATTCCGGTGTGGTGGTCATGGTGCCGGACGCGGCGGGCAGTTCGGCGCCGATTCAGACGTTCCCGGCGCCCAATCAGAACGGTGCAGGCATCACCAGTCAGCCGCTGAGTGTCGATCCGTTGGGTGCGGGTGCATACAGCGCGCCGGCTCCGGTGATGCCAAGCAGTATCCCGAGCTCGGGCGGTCTGGCCGCCGATGAGCAGCTGGATGGTCCGGTCCTGGCGTTGCTGACCACTGCCCAGCAATTGCAAAGCAGTGGCGATCTGAATGGGGCCGCCTCCAGCCTGGAACGCGCTCAGCGTATCGCGCCCCGGGAACCGCAGGTGCTCTACCGCTTGGCTGAAGTTCGACTGGCTCAAGGCGATGCGGCGCAGGCCGAGCAATTTGCCCGGCGCGGCTTGAGTTATGCCAGCGGTCGACCGGCATTGCAGGCCAGTCTGTGGAACCTGATTGCCCAGGCTCGTGAGCGCCAGGGCGACCCGGTTGGCGCGGCGCAGGCGCGTGAGCGGGCAAGGGTAAACCTCTGATGGATACACGCGCGCCTGCCGTGGCCGAGCAGTTATTGCTGATCGAACGTGAGTTGCGTGTGCAGGGGTGGTGGGCCGAGACACCACCCAGTCCGCAGGCACTGGCCAGCGAGCAACCCTTCTGTGTCGATACCCTGGCGTTCGAGCAATGGTTGCAGTGGATCTTTCTGCCGCGGATGAAAACCCTGGTCGAGCGGGGCGCGGCCCTGCCCAGCGTGTCGGGAATTCAGCCCATGGCCGAGCAGGTCTATGGTGAGCAGAGCGAGCGCGCCAGGGGCTTGATCAGGCTGCTGGGGGAGTTCGATCGACTGATCGCCGGCGCGCCCTAAGGTCGCGCCAGGCGGCTACTGGCAATTGTCGGCAATCGCCTTCTTGGTTTCGCCGATGCGTTGCTGGCGCTCCTCTTCGTTCAGGCGGCGTACCTCGCCATCGACCTCGACGCGCAGGCGCGGGTTGTTCTCCAGTTGTGCCAGGTTGGTTCTCACGGTCTGGCAATACTCCTTGCGCTTGGCCTGCTGCTCGGCGACCTGCTGCTTGACCTGGCGATCGATCGCTTCCTGCTCCGCATCGGTGTCGCTGTCGAAGGTCGTCGCCGGCTTGGCTGCGGCCGGCTTGGCTGGCGCGATGGCCGTGTTGATGCTGGTCGCCTGCTGACCTTCTGGTGGCTGCGCGCCGAAGTGCGTGACGCCCTGTGCGTCGACCCATTTGTACACTTGGCCAGCCAGGGCGGTCGTGCTCAGGGTGCTCAGGGCGAGCAGCAAGCTGCTGGTGAGGATCATACGGCGCATGCTGTTTCCTTTAAGTGAGCTGCGTTACTTGGTGGTTACTATAACCAAAATGCTCGATTCGTCATCCTGCGCTACGTCACAGCAGAAGATTGCAGAATCCGATACGGATCACTTGACTTGCCTGCGTCTAATCCGAACAATTCCACGTTCGCTGTAGTGGAGTCCGCCGCAAGCAGGCTTTAGCTCAGCAGACATGAGGCGCACACCCGCGCCGACCTGTTTCACCCGCAACGCGTTACCTCGCGCTGGGTGGGAAGCCCCCGCAACACTTTGGGGATTTCCCAATACTTGCTCAGTAGTAGCTGACGTAGTCGGCGACCACCGTCGCTCATGCTCTGCTTGGCAGTAAACCTATCTTAGGCCGTCCTTTTCGAGGGCGGTTTTCTGGCGTTTTAGAGGTGAACAACGTGGAGCTTTTATCCGGCGCTGAAATGGTCGTCCGCTTCCTGCGTGACGAAGGCGTTAAGAATATTTACGGGTACCCGGGCGGTGCCTTGCTGCATATCTACGATGCCCTGTTCAAGGAGCCGGAGGTGAACCACATCCTGGTTCGCCACGAACAGGCCGCGACCCATATGGCCGATGGCTATGCCCGTGCGACCGGCAAGGCCGGCGTCGTGCTGGTGACCTCCGGGCCCGGCGCGACCAATGCCATCACCGGTATTGCCACCGCCTACATGGACTCCATTCCGATGGTCGTGCTGTCTGGCCAGGTTCCGAGCAACATGGTCGGTACCGATGCCTTCCAGGAAACCGACATGATCGGCATCTCCCGGCCGATCGTGAAGCACAGCTTCATGATCAAGCACGCCTCGGAGATTCCCGAGGTGATGAAGAAGGCCTTCTACCTGGCGCAGTCCGGTCGTCCGGGGCCGGTGGTCGTGGACATTCCCAAGGACATGACCAACCCGGCGGAAAAATTCGAATACGTCTACCCCAAGAAAGCCAAGCTGCGTTCCTACAGCCCTGCGTTGCGCGGGCATTCCGGGCAGATCCGCAAGGCGGCCGAGTTGCTGCTCAGCGCCAAGCGCCCGGTTCTCTACTCCGGTGGTGGGGTGATCATGGGCGGAGCTTCGGCGCCGCTGACCGAACTGGCGCAGATGCTCAATCTGCCGGTGACCAATACCCTGATGGGGCTGGGCGGCTACCCGGGTGGCGATCGTCAGTTCCTCGGCATGCTGGGCATGCATGGCAGCTATCCGGCCAACCTGGCGATGCACCACGCCGACGTGATTCTTGCAGTGGGCGCGCGTTTCGATGATCGGGTGATCAATGGCGCGAGCAAGTTCTGCCCGAACGCCAAGATCATTCATATCGACATCGACCCGGCTTCGATCTCCAAGACCATCAAGGCCGATGTGCCTATTGTCGGTCCGGTGGACAGCGTGTTGACCGAGATGGTCGCGATCGTCAAAGAGATCGGCGAGAAGCTGAGCAAGGAGGCGCTGGCCAGTTGGTGGAAGCAGATTGACGAATGGCGCGGCAGCCGCGGCATGTTCCCCTATGACAAGGGCGACGGCAGCATCATCAAGCCGCAGACGGTGATCGAAACGCTGTGTGAAGTGACCCATGGCGATGCTTTCATCACTTCCGACGTCGGCCAGCACCAGATGTTTGCCGCGCAATACTACAAGTTCAACAAGCCCAATCGCTGGATCAACTCCGGTGGCCTGGGCACCATGGGCTTCGGCTTCCCTGCCGCCATGGGCGTCAAGCTGAGCTTCCCGGAGGACGACGTCGCCTGCGTGACTGGTGAAGGCAGCATCCAGATGAACATCCAGGAACTGTCGACCTGCCTGCAGTACGACCTGCCGGTAAAGATCGTCAACCTGAACAACGGTGCCTTGGGCATGGTTCGCCAGTGGCAGGACATGAACTATGGCAGCCGCCATTCGCATTCCTACATGGAGTCGCTGCCGGATTTCGTCAAGCTGGCCGAGGCCTACGGCCATATTGGCATGCGCATCACCGAGCTGAAGGATCTGAAGCCGATGATGGAGGAGGCCTTCGCGCTGAAGGACCGTCTGGTATTCCTCGATATCCAGGTGGACACCAGCGAGCACGTCTACCCGATGCAGATCAAAGACGGTGCGATGCGCGACATGTGGCTGAGCAAGACGGAGCGGACCTAATCATGCGACACATTATTTCCCTGCTGCTGGAAAACGAGCCAGGCGCTTTGTCCCGTGTGGTTGGACTGTTTTCCCAGCGCAACTACAACATCGAAAGCCTGACCGTGGCGCCGACCGAGGACCCGACGTTGTCGCGTTTGACGCTCACCACGGTCGGTCACGATGAAATAATCGAGCAGATCACCAAGAACCTCAACAAACTGGTCGAAGTGGTCAAGCTGGTCGACTTGTCGGAGAGCGCCCACATCGAGCGCGAGCTGATGCTGGTCAAGGTCAAGGCCACCGGCGCCCAGCGTGCCGAGGTCAAGCGCACCACCGACATCTTCCGTGGGCAGATCGTCGACGTGAATACCAGCGTCTACACCATCCAGCTGGCCGGCACCAGCGACAAGCTGGACAGCTTTATTCAGGCGATAGGCACGGCCTCGATCCTGGAGACCGTACGTAGCGGTGTCACCGGCATTGCCCGCGGCGACAAGGTGCTGAGTATCTGACTGCGCCGCAAAGAAAAAAGCCCCGCATTTGCGGGGCTTTTTTCTAGCCCTGGCGGTTCCAGAAGGCATTGATCAGGGGGTCGTTGAGGCGCTTCTCTAGGGCAAACAGGCCGATATCGTAGGCGGTCAGCGGTGGTTGGATATCGTAGGTACGGATGTGTGCCCCCAGGGGGCTGTTATCCAGCACGATTTGCGGGACCACGCCGATGCCAAATCCCAGGCTGACCATGCTGACGATCGCTTCGTTGCCGCTGACTTGGGCATAAATCCGCGGTTTGATGTTGTGGCTTTTCAGCCATCGATCCGTGCGGGTGCGGGCAAGCCCCTCTTCCGAAAGGATCATTGGCACATCTCGCCAGCTGGCTGTGCCGGGGTATTTCAGTTGTTCATCGGTCAATAGCTGGGGCGCCAGTGGGCCGATGAAGCGCAGCTCGGAGCGGGCAATCGGTTGAAAGGCGATACCCGCTGCCAAGTTGTCGGGGCGTGCGCCGATGGCCAGATCCTCCACCCCTTCTTGTACGCGCTCCACGGCCCTGGCCGCATCGCCGGTGTGCAGCTTCATTTCAATGCGTGGGTAGTCTCGGCGAAAGCTGCTCAGGATGTCGTAGAGGAAGCTGTAGCTGGCGGTCACCGAGCAGTACAGCGAGAGTTCTCCGTGCAAGATCAGTTGATCCTGCTTGAAACTCTGGCGTATGGCCTGCAAGCCACTCATCACCTCCCTCGCGTATTCGCGAAACTGGACCCCTTCGCGAGTCAGTCGAACCGAGCGGTTGTCTCGCAGAAACAGCGCTGCACCGAGCTCATCCTCGAGTTGTTTGATGCTGCGACTGAGGGCGGAGGGGCTGACGTGGCACTCGCGGCTGGTTTTGCCGAAATGCAGGTTGTCGGCCAGGGAAAGAAAAAGGCTGAGGGCGTGGCTGTCCATTGTGTTTCATATATTGGCACGTTGTGTTGCAAATATATCATTTTACGCAATGGGAATGATCACCTAAGGTATCTCCGTCGCGGTGCTTGCACCCATCCCTATCGATCAAAAGAGCCAAGACCATGAAAGTGTATTACGACAAAGATTGTGATCTCTCCATCATCCAGGGCAAGAAGGTTGCCATCATCGGTTATGGCTCTCAGGGCCACGCCCAGGCATGCAACCTGAAGGACTCCGGTGTCGACGTCACCATCGGTCTGCGCAAGGGTTCGGCTACTGTCGCCAAGGCCGAGGCCCACGGCCTGAAAGTCACCGATGTGGCCAGCGCCGTTGCTGCTGCCGATCTGGTCATGATCCTGACCCCGGATGAGTTTCAGGGCCAGCTGTACAAGAACGAGATCGAGCCGAACATCAAGCAGGGTGCAACCCTGGCCTTCTCCCACGGCTTCTCGATTCACTACAACCAGGTCGTGCCACGTGCCGATCTCGACGTGATCATGATTGCGCCGAAAGCCCCGGGGCATACCGTGCGCTCCGAGTTCGTCAAGGGCGGCGGCATCCCCGACCTGATCGCGATCTACCAAGACGCTTCCGGCAATGCCAAGAATGTGGCTCTGTCCTACGCTTCGGGCGTCGGCGGCGGCCGTACCGGCATCATCGAAACCACCTTCAAGGACGAGACCGAGACCGACCTGTTCGGCGAGCAAGCCGTTCTGTGCGGCGGTTGCGTTGAGCTGGTCAAGGCCGGCTTCGAAACGCTGGTCGACGCCGGTTATGCGCCGGAAATGGCCTACTTCGAGTGCCTGCATGAGCTGAAGCTGATCGTCGACCTCATGTACGAAGGCGGCATCGCCAACATGAACTACTCGATCTCCAACAACGCCGAGTACGGCGAGTATGTGACTGGCCCGGAAGTGATCAACGAGGAATCGCGCAAAGCCATGCGCAACGCCCTCAAACGCATCCAGGACGGTGAGTACGCCAAGATGTTCATCAGCGAAGGTGCTACCAACTATCCGTCGATGACCGCTAAGCGCCGCAACAACGCGGCTCATGGCATCGAGATCATCGGTGAGCAGCTGCGCTCGATGATGCCGTGGATCTCCGCGAACAAGATCGTCGACAAAGCCAAGAACTAAGTTCTTCGCTGTAAGAAAAAACGCGGCCCTGGCCGCGTTTTTTCATTCTGACGCAAGGCTTCTGGTATAAAGCCTGATCGTTAAGCCGGCGATATTGGTGGCTCGCGCTAGTTGCGCTCGGCTAAATTCTTCAAATCCGTTGCAAGGTGTCGTACATGAGCGAACGTCCAGAAGAGTCTAATTCGGCCTCCGATGAAGAGAGCCTGTTGCCGGTTGATGAGCATATCGAGGAAGGGCATGACGAAGACGGGCGCAAGGTTCGCCATCGTGGGGTCTATCTGCTGCCTAACCTGTTCACCACGGCGAATCTGTTCGCCGGCTTCTACTCCATCATTAATGCCATGAACGGCAACTTCTATGTCGCCGCCGCTGCGGTGTTCGTCGCCATGGTCCTGGATGGCCTCGATGGGCGCGTGGCGCGCTTGACCAACACGCAAAGCGCATTTGGCGCGGAATACGATTCGCTGTCGGACATGGTCGCCTTCGGTGTGGCTCCCGCCCTTCTTGCCTTCGAGTGGGCGCTGGGCAGCATGGGCAAGGTTGGCTGGATGGTTGCATTCATCTATGTTGCCGGAGCGGCCCTGCGGTTGGCACGCTTCAATACGCAGATTGGTACCACCGACAAGCGCTACTTCATTGGTCTGGCCAGTCCGGCCGCGGCCGGGGTGGTAGCGGGGACTGTCTGGGCCTTCAGTGACTTCGGTATCCAGGGCTCGAACATGGCCTTCGCCGTCGCGGTGCTGGTCGCTGCAGCCGGTATGCTGATGGTCAGCAATATTAAGTACCACAGCTTCAAGGAGCTCGACCTGAAGGGGCGGGTCCCCTTTGTGGTCATCCTGGCGGTGGTGCTGCTCTTCGCCGTGGTGTTTAGCGATCCACCACGTATTCTGCTGATTATCTTCCTGGCCTATGCGGCTTCTGGTCCGGTGCAATACTTGCTTCAGCTGCGTCGTCGTAAGAGCGTTCAGTGATCTGGCTCGGTTTCGCGCTTCCTGAGGGGCTCTCAGGAGGCGCGGAGTCGAGTATCATCGATCGTCTAGCGACTAATGATCGAAATATCGCAGTTTGGTGTTGACGTGCCTTTCGCGGCGCCTATAATGCGCACCACTTCCGGCGCAGGCCTTTCGGAAAACCTCTTGTAGATCAATTGGTTATCTTGTTTTTAGGGCTTGCGGCACGGCGAAAGCCGTGTAGAATGCGCCGGGCTGACGGGGTGGTGGTTTGATCCTGTTGGCGCTTCGATCGAGGTGATCGAAAGCGGATGAAAAGGGCGGTTGACAGCGGATTGAAACGCTGTAGAATTCGCCTCCCGCTG
>NZ_JBFTEG010000018.1:0-81679 GCF_041027545.1 Pseudomonas zhanjiangensis
TGATGTGCCCCAGCTTGCGGCTGTTGCCGCTGCTGAACTCGCGCGGGGTCAGGCCCAGCCAGGCACTGAGCTGGCGACCATTGGCAAATCGTTCCGGCTGGCCCACCGCCGCCTGCAAGGCGCTGGCGGTGAGCAGGCCGATGCCGCTGACCTCGTCCAGCTTGCGCACGATCTCATCCTCGGCATGCCATTGCTGCAGCTGCCGCTCGCAGTCGGCCATGCACTGCTGGTAGAGGTTGATCTCGCCCAGGACGATCTGCAGCAGGCCGCGCAAACGCGCCAGTTCAGGGCGCTCGATCAGTTCGTTGGCGCGGCGCAGGAAAGCGGCGGTAGCTGCTGGCGCCTCGATACCGGCTTCGCGCAGGAGGCCACGCAGCAGGTTGATGCGCTGGGTACGGCTCTTCTTCCAGGTCTCGCGCAGGCCGTGCAACTGCTGCAGTTGCTGCTGCTCGTGGCTCTTCACCGGCACCGGCCGGATACCCTGGCAGCGCGCCGCTTCGAGGATGGCGTCGCAGTCGTTGCGGTCGGTCTTGTTGCGCCGCCGGTAGGGCCGCACATAGCGTGGATGCAGCAGCACCACCCGGTGGCCCAGCGATTGGGCGAAACGGCCCCAATGATGCGCCGTGCCGCAGGCTTCCATCAGCCACTCGACCGGCTCGACCTGCTCCTGTATATATCGGCGGAACGCCTCACGACTCAGCCGCCTGCGCTGACTCACCGCGCCGGCACGGACACTCTCGGCAACTTGGTAAACGGACTTGGCCAGATCAACTGCTATGCGTTTCATCAGCGCTCTCCCAGCGAACAGTCAACACCGTTATCGGTATAGAACCGGGGTGCGGGGAGCGTCCATTACAGCATTCAAACCGTTCGCTTCGTTCACTGGGACGGGCTAAAGCCCGCCCCTTAACCAAACGTTATGCACTGAAACTAAGGGAGTCATACATGAAAACGGGAATTAACCTACTAATCATCAGTTGCCTACTTTTACTTACTGGATGCGCCTCGCCCCTGACAACAAAGGAATTAGAGGCGACTCGCTCAGTAGGTGTCATCAACGAATTTCCCGAAAACCCAAATTTCACAATTATTGGCACAACAATATTCAACAACAGCCACGATGAGATTAAAGATCCCTCAATTAAAAAACTTATCTCCACCGAGGTTATCTCAAGAATAAAATCAAGGGGCTACGCCGTAACAGAAATATCAGACAAAAAGTTCGCAAAAGAATTTGACTTAGTTGTTGTAATCATCCCTCGCGATATTTATGGCATGCCGGCAACGAACGGTTATGGCTTTTATCGAAGATCGATGCTCAACATCAAGGACTTTGAAGGAACTTATGTAGCTCTTAACCTAATGCCAGAGAAAAATGGCTGGAGCCGCTGCGATACTTGTTTTGGGAAGAGCCTGACAACACTAACCATTGATGAGTCATCAGAAAAGTGGTCTGAAATTGACGAATTGAACAAGGTTAAAATTGTAGAAAAACTAAAGCATGGCATTAAACTTGCCGTGGAAAACGCCTTTGAAAATACCGGCTTTTAGTTTCACTCGCGCATTGCATAACAACTGGTTCAAATCGTTCGCTTCGCTCATTGGGACGGGCTAAACCCCGCCCCTTAACCAAACGTTATACACTATGAATAAGATAGTCAGCACCACCTTGGCAGCTCTCTTAAGCGGCTGCGCAAGTTACAAGGTTGAAGTAATAGAAGAAGCACCTTCGATAAGAAGAGCAATTGCCGCAAGCGACCCCATCACTGTCAAACAAGAAAACTCATACCCCGAAGGGTTTCAGTGCTTTGAACCAATGATGTTTGCACTCACGCTTGGGCTAATTCCAACCCACTGCGTAAATACATATAGTGTCTCAAGCGCCGCTCCCACCACAGATCAGCAGGAAGCAATCGTGCTAGGAACCTTCAAAATAACCACCATGGGAGGCTGGGCTGCGCTAATCATAGCGCCGTTGCCGAAGTGGCGGTTTGGCTCACCAAGTGAACCTGAGCTTGAAATAAAACAAGCACTTAGCCATGAGCAATAAGCGCATAACAACTGGTATATGGACGCTCCCCACAAGCGGTGAGCAATAGCCTTCCAGCCCTGTCGTCAGTGCGGTTGCACGCCCATATCCGAGCTGTACCAAATGCAAGACCAAACGCAAAAGATCGACAACCAACATTCACAAGGAAGCAAGTCATGGAAGAAGTTAATTTGCTGATACAGATCGAGGTAATGCCAGGCAAGAGGGCCGAGCAAATTGCTGCGTACACAAGGCTCAAGCCACTTGTCCTGGCCGAGCCCGGCTGTCTCCAGTACCAACTGCTCAGCGACGAGCACGATGAGAACAGGTTCTTCCTGATTGAAAAATGGGCGTCGCAAGCGGCTCTGGATGCTCATGACAATACCGAGCATATGCTGGCCGCCGATGCACATAACCCGAGGTTCCGTGCCGACCCGGCGCGGGTGACCCGGATCAGCCCTGTTCTTTGATCACCAAAGCGGTGCGATGCAAGCGCAGCCCATACCGCCCTGAAATGGCTGGCCTCGCTCGGCGGGGCCGGCCCGGGTCGACCCCTTGACTTAAGCTAGTGGCATACCGCTGGAGTCTCATATCCCCATGGCCCATCCCCTGATCATTCCCATGGCGGCACATGTTGCGCTGACGGCCTTGCTGTACGTGCTGCTCACCGTGGCGCGCGCCCCGGCCGTCTGGGGCCTGGGTCGTCGGGTTGACGGCAGCAATCCCTGGGCAACGATCGAGCCGCGCATAGGCGCCAACCTCTCCAACCAGTTCGAGTGGCCGCTGTTCTTCCACGTCGCCTGTCTGATACTGCTGCAGGCCGACAGCAACCGGCTGGCACTGGTGCTGGCGTGGATCTTCGTCGCTGGCCGGGTGTTGCACAGCCTGGTGCAGATACTCACCGGCAACGTCCGACTGCGCGGCCTGGTGTTCACCATCAACTTCGTTGCGGTCCTCGGCCTCTGGGCAATGGTTGCCCTGAACGCCGTCTAGCACCGCGGCCTGCGGCCTTGCGGGAGCGCCTGCCGGCCCCTTTCCGGGCTAACCTGAAATCAGCCGAATCCGCAGAGGTGCCCATGTGCGGTCGATATGTCAGCCCCGATGAAGCGGCCATGGAGCGCTACTGGCACATAGGCGCGCGCGACTCGGGGCGGTGGATTCGCCGGCTGTACAACGTCGCCCCGTCGATGACCGTGCCCATGGTCATCCTCGGCGAGCAGGGCGAAGCCGAGGTGGTGGCGGCGCGCTGGGGGTTGATTCCCGGCTGGTGGAAGAAGCCCGGCCTGCCGACCCTGACCTTCAATGCCCGCAGCGAGGAGGCGGCGGTCAAGCCCATGTGGCGGCACAGCTACCGGACCCAGCGCTGCCTGATGCCGGCCCAGGGCTGGTATGAGTGGAATGCCCGCGAAACCGCGCGCAGCCCCAGCGGGCGCGAGGTCAAGCAGCCCTACTACATCCATGCGCCGGACGATTCGCTGCTGGCCTTCGCCGGCCTGTGGTCCACCTGGCAGGGGCCGGATGCGCAGCAGGTGCTGTCCTGCGCGCTGCTGACCCGGGCGGCGCTGCCGAGCATTCGCGCCATCCACGCGCGCATGCCGGTGGTTCTGGCCCCCGAGCAGTTCGATCGCTGGCTGTCGCCCGAGCTGCCCGTCCAGGACCTAGACGCGCTGGTGGCGAGCACCGGGCCGCAGATCGTCGGCTATCCGGTCAGCACCGAGGTCAACAACACCCGCAACGACTATCCGCAGCTGCTACAGCCACTGACCCAGCCAGAATGAGCCTTGCCAGCGCGTGATCTGTTTCGCCTCACTCGTAGAGAAAGGTCTGGTCGAGCTGGGCGGCGCTGCTGACGGTGACGCCCAGGTCCTTGACCAGGCCATCGCTCAGGCCATAGATCCAGCCATGCACCGCCAGCGCCTGGCCGCGGGCCCAGGCGCGCTGGACGATGGTGGTGTGGCAGACGTTGCGTACCTGGCGCTGCACGTTCAGCTCGCACAGCAGGTCGACCTGGGCCTCGTGCCCCAGCCCGGAAAAACGCTCCAGGTTCTGGTGATACAGCGCCTTGAGCGCACGCAGCCAGTTGTCGATCAGGCCCAGCTCCTCGTGGCCCAGCGCCGCGCGCACGCCGCCGCAGCCGTAGTGGCCGCAGACGATCACCTGTTTGACCTGCAGCACGTCCACCGCGTACTGCAGCACCGAGAGGAAGTTCATGTCGGTGGCCACCACCATGTTGGCCACGTTGCGGTGCACGAACAGCTCGCCCGGCATCAGGCCGACCACCTCGTTGGCCGGCACCCGGCTGTCCGAGCAGCCGATCCAGAGGAACTCCGGGCGCTGCTGGGCGGCCAGGCGGGCGAAGAACTCGGGGTCGCGGGCGCGCAGCGACTCGGCCCAGAAACGGTTGTTGTTCAACAGCTGTTCGACGTCCATCACGCCTCCTGATCAGCGCCGACTACGTACGGCTGATGCAGCATAGGCGCGCAATCGCGGGCGCAACTTGTCGCCGGTCAACATCCGCGCCCTGCTGCCCCGCTGCCGGCGCCGCGCAACTGCCCGGGCAATCTTGATGATGGTCAATCGCCGATCGGTGCCGCCCGCTATCGTCCGGGGCATCCCAACACTGTGGAAGTCCCGCCATGCAAGCACTCCCCCTCAGCCCCCTGTGCCTCGCCCTGCTCTGCCTCAGCGGCCCCCTGCTGGCCGGCGAAGACATCGCCGACCTGCTGACCCAGGGCAAGCCGATCCTCGATGCCCGCTACCGCTACGAGCACGTCGACCAGGACAACGCCCTCAAGCACGCCAACGCCCAGACCCTGCGCACCCGCGTCGGCTTGCAGAGCGGCAAGTGGTACGGCCTGTCGGCGCTGATCGAGGCCGACAACGTCAGCCGCCTCGGCGAGGCCAGCTACAACAGCACCCGCAACGGCCAGAGCCAGTATTCGGTGGTCGCCGACCCGGACGGCAGCGAGATCAACCAGGCCCTGCTGCGCTACGACCATGCCCTGGGCAGCGCGGTGGTCGGCCGCCAGCGCATCAACCTGGACAACCAGCGCTTCGTCGGCGGCGTCGCCTGGCGGCAGAACGAGCAGACCTACGACGGCGTGCTCGGTCAGCTCAAGCCGCTCGACGGCCTGACCCTGAGCTACGCCTACCTCGACAACATCAACAGCGTGTTCGGCCCGGGCAACGGCCAGTACGACAGCGCCGGCAACCCGGCCAACATCGAGGGCCACAGCCACCTGCTCAATGCCCAGTACGTGCTCATGCCCGAGCTGACCCTGACCGCCTACCAGTACCGTCTGGGGCTGGACAACCTGCTCGGCGGCAACCAGTCGAGCCAGACCACCGGCCTGCGCGCCAGCGGCGCCATCGCCGGGGTCAGCTATGCCCTGGAGTACGCCCAGCAGCGGGATTACGCCGACAACCCGCTGGACCTGGACAGCGACTACCGCCTCGCTGAGATCGGCTACACGGTCAAAGGGGTGGCGCTCAAGGCCGGCTACGAGGTGCTCGGTGGCGACTCCGGGCCGGGCAATCGCGCCTTCCAGACCCCGCTGGCGACCAAGCACGCCTTCCAGGGCTGGGCCGACCTGTTTCTCGCCACCCCGGCCGACGGGGTCAAGGACGACTATGTCGGTGCGGTCATCCCGCTGTTCGGCGGCAGCCTGCAGGCCTGGTACCACGACTTTCGCGCCGAGCAGGGCAGCAGCCAGTACGGCGAGGAACTCGACCTGGCCTACGGCCACCCGATTCCGGGGGTGAAGGGCCTGAGCGGCCTGGTGAAATACGCCGGCTACGACGCCGACGACTTCGCCGTCGACACCGACAAGCTGTGGCTGCAGGCGCAGTACAGCTACTGACGAACCCTGCGCGGGCAGCAGCGCCGCTGCTGCCTCTTTGGAGGTAGTGCCGAGGAGGAATGGGCGCCCTGCGCCGGCGTCCCTAAGATGCGGTCATGGAGGTGCACCATGCTGACCGATCCCACCACCCTCGACGCCCTGCGCCGGCATCACCTGTTCGACAAGCTGCCCCCCGGGGCCTTCCAGGAAGTGGCCCAACTGGCCAACCACCGACGCCTCGAGGGCGGCGACACCCTGTTCCACCAAGGCGAGACGGCCGACCGCTTCTACCTGCTGCTCGAAGGCCAGATCGTCCTCACCCGGGTCCTGCTCGAAGGCAACGAGAAACTGGTCGAGGCCATCCGCCCCGGCCACAGCTTCGCCGAGGCCCTGTTGTTCAGCGGCACCCGCCACTACCCGGTGACCGCCCGGGCGATGAAGGCCAGCAGCCTGATCAGCATCGACGGCGCCCACTATCGGCGCCTGCTGGAAGCCCAGCCGAGCATCTGCCTGAAACTGCTGGCCAGCTTCAGCATCCGCCTGCACCAGCGCCTGAACGAGATCGACACCCTGACCCTGGCCAACGCCAGCCGCCGGGTGGTGCGCTTTCTCTGCCAGGAGCAGGAAGCGGCCGACGGCCAGATCAGGCTCAGCGTGCCCAAGCGGCTGATCGCCTCGCAGCTGGGCATGCAGCCGGAAACCTTCTCGCGCATCCTCCATCGCCTGATCGACGCCGGCCTGATCGCCATGGAGCGGCGCAGCATTCGCGTGCTCGACCGCCCCGCCCTGGCCAGCTATTCCGAGTGAGCGGCCACGGCCGCCCTCAGCCCCGACCCTGGAGAGTCAATCATGTCCGATCGATCAACCCTGCCGCTGGTCTACTCCTGCTCCGGCTGCTCCAACGTCGCGCAGCTGGCCAATACCCTGGCGGTGCGCCTGGATCGCGCCGGCCTGGCGGAAATGTCCTGCATCGCCGGGGTCGGCGGGCGAGTCGCCTCGCTGATCAGCAAGGCCAACTCCGGGCGGCCGATCCTGGCCATCGACGGCTGCCAGCTGCAATGCGTGCGCGGCTGCCTGGACCAGCACCAGGTGATGCCCAGCGAGCACCTGATCCTCAGCCAGTACGGCCTGAAGAAACGCTATGGCGAAGACTGCAGCGCCGCGGATGCCGATGCGCTGTTCGCCGAGCTCAGCGAGCTGATTGCCAGCGACCGCCTGCAACCGCGCCGTCCGGCGCCTGCGCGGCCGACCCTGCGTTCGCTGGACTGAGCCCCGCCACAGCGCGCCCGGGGCCGTTGCAGCCCCGGGGCCGGCGCCTCAGGCCTGCAGGCGGAAGCGTGCGGTCAGGCTCTGCAACCCTTCCATGCGCTGGGTGATGGTCTGGCTGGTCGACTCGGTGTCGCGGGTCGAGGCGGCCGCCTGGGTGGCCACGCCGGCGATCTGGGTCAGCGAGCGGTGCATGTCGTCGGCGACCTGGGATTGCTCCTCGGCCGCGGTGGCGATCTGGTTGGTCATGCCGCGGATGGTGCGCACCGCGCCGACGATCTGTTCAAGAGCGCCCTGGGCCGACTCGATCTGCTCCAGGGTGCTGTCGCTGCCGCGGCGCGACTCGGCCATGGCCTCGCTGGCGCGGCTGGCCTGCTGCTGCAGGCGCTCGATCAGCAGGCTGATCTCGCCCGCCGAGGTCTGGGTGCGTGCGGCCAGGCTGCGCACCTCGTCGGCCACCACGGCGAAACCGCGACCCTGCTCGCCGGCCCTGGCCGCCTCGATGGCCGCGTTGAGGGCCAGCAGGTTGGTCTGGTCGGCGATGCCGCTGATCACCTCCAGCACCCGGCCGATCTCCTGGCTGTCGCTGGCCAGCTGCTGCATCAGCGTCGACAGCCCCTCGACCCGGCCGGACAGGTCGCGGATGGCGCTCACCGAGCCGCTCATCACCGCCTGACCGGCGCAACTTTCGCGCTCGGCGATGTCGGCCGCGCCCGCCGCCTCCACCGTGCTGCGGGCCACCTCCTGGGAGGTGCTGAGCATCTGCTGCATGGCGCTCGCCACCTGGTCGATCTCGGCCTGCTGGCCGACCACGCTGCGGGCGCTCTCGGCCGCCAGACCGGCCATGTAGCTGCAATGGCCATCGGCCTCCTCGGCGGCCTGGCGCACCACCCGGATCATGCTGCCGACCTGCTGCAGTAGCTGGTTGTAGGCCGTGGCGATCTGGCCCAGTTCGTTGTCGGCATAGCCCACCGGCAGCGGCTGGGAAAAGTCGCCCTGGCTGACCAGCTGCAGGCGCCCGCGCAGGGTTTCGATCTGGCCCATCAGCCAGTTCATCCCGACCAGCCGGCCGAGCACCGCCAGCAGCAGGATCACCAGACTCGAGGCCAGGGCCACCCAGCGCTGCAGCGCGGCGCTGCGATTGGCGTCGGCGGCCAGCAGCCCGACCACCGCGTGCATCTCCTTGAGCAGCTCATCGCCATCGGCGACCAGGCTTGGCAGCTCGGCACTGTCGCCGCCTGCCAGGCGCTGCACGCCGGGGCGCAGACGCTGCCAGAGCCGGTCGACCCGCTCCAGGCCCTGGCGCGCCTCGGCCAACTGGATGGCGGGGTGTTCGGCGTCGCCCTGCAGCAGCAGGCGATGGGCCTGGTCGAAGCGCTCCAGGGTGGCGTCCAGGGTCGCCGCCGGCAGTAGCCCCTGACCGACCAGCAGGCCCTCCTTGACCATCTTCTGGCTGAGCATGCGCTGCGCCCCGGCCCGATCCAGCTGGCCGGCATCGCGCCCGGAGAGGAACAGCACGCCGGCGGTGAGGGCCGCGCAGAGGAAGATCAGGCCGTAGGAAAACAGGAACTGCAGGTTGATGCTGCGCAGGCCGAGGCGGCGCAGGATCGCCTGGGTGGCATGGGCCAGGGTGTCAGACATGGTGGGTTCTCGACTGCATGGCGTGGTTCGCTCTTCGATAGGCTGGATAGGGATTGGGCGGCCATGGCCGCCCGAATTTTCAGTGGGCGGGCGCGGGGGCGCCCTCGGGGTCTGCCGGCTTGATCGCCTCGCCCAGGGCGCAGATCAGTTGCCAGAGCCGCGGCGGCAGGCCGTCGGGATCCAGGCTGTCGAGCAGGTTCTTGATCCCCAGGCCCAGGTCGGTGTCGCCCTCGATGCTCAGGCGACGGCGAAAGAACAGGGTGTCCGGGTCCTCCTGACGGCTGGCCAGCAGCAGGAACTCGCGCCAGTTGCCGCGGATGCACAGATCGCAGTTGGCCCGGCGCGCCACGCGCAGGCCGCACCAGTCGCGGGTCAGGCACCAGGCCAGGCCCAGGTCGCTGACCTCCAGGCGCAGCCAGCGTCCCTCCAGCAGGTCGAACTGGCCCTCGGCCAGCGGCTCGGCGAACAGCCGGGCGATGACCTTCTCCAGCACCAGACGCTGCAACGCGAAGGGCACATGCCGGCCCAGCGGCAGCAGCGGATCGGCCGCGCGCATGGCCAGGCGCGCCAGGCGCTTCATAGGCCCACCTGCTCGGCCCTGAGCATGCCGGGGCGGCCATGCCAGTAGCCGTTGCAGCCCTGCACCGCCAGCGGCGGTAGCGCCCCGCCGCGCACCGCGTCGAAGGCGCCGATCACCTCGGCCATGCCCTCGGCGCGCGGGCTCAGGCGCAGCAGGTCGGCGCCGGCGGCACACAGCTGCGGGTAGTCGGCCAGCAGGTTGCTGACCTTGGCCGACAATGTCTGGATGCCGTTGAGGGTGAACAGCGGCTCGCCCTCCTGGCTGTGCAGGGCGATGCCCTCCGGGTAGCCGAGGCAGCAGAACTGGCAGTCGTCCTTGGGCCGGTTCTCCGCCCGCGCGGTGAAGCAGCGCGCCGAGTAGGCCAGCGGCAGGTGGCCGTAGGCGAACAGCTCGACCTCCGGGCGCGCCCGGCCCAGTTCGTCGAGCTGGGCCAGGGTGCTGCGCAGCAGGGCGCCGGAACACTCCACCGGCGGCACCCAGCGGCGCAGGCCGCAGTCGAGCAACTCGGCCAGGGCATAGCCGTTGTACAGATTCAGCGCGGGACCGGCGACGAACCCCAGGCCGCGCTCGCGCAACAACTGCACTGCGCCCATGTCGTTGGCCTCGACCAGCAGTTCGCCGTTGTCGCACAGCCGGCGCAGGCTGGACAGCTCGGAGGCCGCCTCGACCAGGGCCAGGCCCGACAGCACCAGTTCGGCCTTGGTGCACTCGCGCAGTTCGCGGGCCAGCCCCAGCCAGTCGTCCAGGCTCAGGGCACGGCGCTTGGAACAGACCGTCTCGCCGAGGTAGATGGCTTCGAGTGGCTGTTCGGCCATCTCGGCATAGAAATCCAGCAGTTTTTCCCGGCTCCAGTAGAACAGCACGGGTCCCAGGCTCAGCTTCATGGCTTTCTCCTCACTGCCAGGAACGGTGGTAGGCGCCCAGGGTGGTCTGACTGCCCTCGGACAGTCCGGCCAGGGCGCTGCGCCAGTGCGGCTGCACGCTGTAGCCCTGGGGCGCTGCGGCGTAGGCGTCCAGCGCCGCGCGCCAGACCCTGGTGACCTGCTCGACGTAGGCCGGGCTGCGCTGGCGCCCCTCGATCTTCACCGCGCTGACGCCCATGGCGGCCAGCTGCGGAATCAGGTCCAGGGTGTTCAGGCTGGTCGGCTCCTCCAGGGCGTGGAAGCGCTGGCCGCCCACCAGGAAGCGGCCCTTGCACAAGGTCGGGTAGCCGGCCGCCTCGCCTTTGCCGTAGCGGTCGATCAGCACCCCGCCCAGCCGCGAGCTGAGGCCGTCTGCGTCCTCCTGCCAACGCACCGCCTTGGCCGGCGAGCAGACCCCGCACAGGTTGGGCGACTCGCCGGTCAGGTAGCTGGACAGGTGGCAGCGGCCCTCGGCCATGATGCACAGGCTGCCGAAGGCGAACACCTCGATCGGCACCGGGCTCTTCTCCGCCACCTGGCGCACCTGGGCCAGCGACAGCACCCGCGGCAGCACCGCGCGGCGAATCCCGTAGCGCTGCTGGTAAAAGGTCAGGGCCGCGGCATTGGTCGCCGAGCCCTGCACCGACAGGTGCAGGTTGAGGTTGGGATGGCGCCGGCTGGCGTAGGCCAGCACCCCGGGATCGGCGGCGATCAGGGCGTCGACGCCGAGCGCCGCGGCCCGGTCGACCGCCCGTTGCCAGCGCGCCCAGCCATCGGGCAAGGCATAGGTGTTGACCGCCACGTAGAGCTGGCGGCCGTTGTCGCGGATCAGCTGCAGGCCGCTTTCCAGCTGCTTGTCGTCGAGATTGAGGCCGGCGAAGTGACGGGCGTTGGTGTCGTCGCGAAAGCCGACGTAGACGGCGTCGGCGCCCTGCCTAACGGCGGCCTTGAGGGCCGGCAGGCTGCCGGCCGGGCAGATCAGTTGCATGGGAACTCCTTGCAGGCGCGATAGAGCGCGTCACTCTAGGGATTGGTCGGCGCGGCGCATTGATGGCGGTCAACAAGCCTGTTCATCCGAGCAAGGCGCTAAACGGCAGGTAGTCGACCGCCTCCCCTGGCGCCAGGGTCTGGCCGACCTCGACCACGGCCAGGCCATCGGCCCAGCAGGCCGAGGCGAGCATGGCCGAGCCCTGCTGCGGGTGCAGGCACACCCGCTGCTGGCCGCCGTGCTGCTCGAGGCGCGCGCGCAGGTACTGGCGGCGCGGGTTGGCCCGGGGCCAGGCGAAGCCCGCCGGCAGCCGCAGCGGCTGCGCCATCACCTCGCGACAGCCCTGGGCGCGCAGCAGGAACGGCCGCGCCACCACCAGGGCGGTGATCAGGGCCGCCGCCGGGTTGCCCGGCAGGCCCAGCCAGGGCTTGCCGCCCACCTCGCCGAAGGCCAGCGGCTTGCCCGGCTGGATCGCCAGACGCCACAGGTGCAGTTGGCCCAGTTCGCGGATCGCCTGCTTGAGATGGTCCTCCTCCCCCACCGAGACGCCGCCGGAGGTGATCAGCAGGTCCCATTCGGAGGCCGCCAGGCTCAGGGCATCGCGACTGGCCGCCAGCTCGTCGGCCATGATCTCGTAGTCGTGTACCTCGAGGCCCAGGCCGGTGAGCAGCGCGGCCAGGCTGTAGCGGTTGGCGTTGTAGATCTGCCCGGGCTGCAGCGGCTCGCCGGGCTCGCGCAGCTCGTTGCCGCTGCTCAGCAGGCCGACCCGCAGGCGCCGGTAGACCGCCACCCGGGCCACCCCGAAACTGGCCAGCAGACCCAGCTCCTGGGCGCGCAGGCGTTGCCCGGCGGCCAGCACCGGAGCGCCGGCCGCCAGCTCCTCGCCGCACCGGCGCACATGCTCGCCGCCGCTGACCGCGGGCAACCAGACCCGGCCCTCCTCGACCCGGCACTGTTCCTGCGCCACCACGCTGTCGGCGCCCGGCGGCAGCGGCGCGCCGGTGAAGATGCGCACCGCATGACCGGCCGCCAGGACCTGCTGCGCCCCATCGCCGGCGGGAATCCGCCCGGCCAGCGGCAGGCTGCCCCCGCCGGCCGGCAGATCGGCGGCGCGCAGGGCGTAACCGTCCATCGCGCTGTTGTCCCAGGCCGGCACCGCGAAGGGCGCGCGCAGCGGTTCGGCCAGGACCCGGCCGAGGGCGTCGCCCAGGGCCACCCGCTCCACCGGCGGCAAGGCCGGTATCCGCCCGAGCAGTTCCTCGATGGCCTCGTCGACCGGGCGCAGGTTGTTGCCGGTACAGCCACAGGCGCTCATGGGCGGGCTCCGCAGAGCGCCCGCGGCTGCTCGGCCAGTTGCTTGAGATGGGGCACGAAGTTGCAGGGTCGGGTGCGGCTGTCCAGCTGTTCGCGGAGGATCTTGTCCCAGGCGGTGCGGCAGGCGTTGGGCGAGCCCGGCAGGCAGCAGACCAGGGTGCCGTCGCTGATCCCGGCCAGGGCTCGCGACTGCAGGCTGGAGGTGCCGATCTCGGCCAGCGAGACCTGGCGGAACAGCTCGCCGAAGCCGTCGACCTGCTTGTCCAGTAGCGGCGCCACCGCCTGTGGAGTGTTGTCGCGGGCGGTGAAGCCGGTGCCGCCGGTGATCAGCACCACCTGCACCAGCGGGTCGGCGATCCAGGCACAGAGCCGGGCGCGGATCTGCCAGATGTCATCGATCACCAGGGCGCGCGCGGCCAAGGCATGGCCGGCCGCCTCCAGGCCGTCGATCAGGGTCTGCCCGGAACTGTCGGTGGCCTGGGTCCGGGTATCGCTGACGGTCAGAACCGCGATGCGTAAGGCCTGAAATGCGCTGCTGGACAGGTGCGCCATGGGAAAGTCTCCGTTGAGTGTCTGCCGAGTGCAGCCTGCACCTGGGCCCGGCACCGCGCCCATTCCTCGTTGGAGGTACTACCCACCGGGGGAAAACGCCGCGAGCCAGCAAGGGCGCGGCTTTGCGCGCGGCCAGGTGTTGCTGCGGCGTAGCGCCGCAGTACCCGCGGGCGCTAGACGACCCGCGACAGCGGCCTTGCCTCTGCCGGCGGGTCGCGATCGAACAGCCGGCACAGCGCCCCCACCAGCAGGCGGCCGACCGGGCGCACGTCGATGAAGTCCTCGCCCAGCTCGATCAGGCCGTCGCCCGCCAATTGCTCCAGGCCCGGCCACTGGGCGGCGAAGTAGTCGCGAAAGTCCAGGTCGAAGCGCGCCTCGATGGCGCGCATGTCCAGTTGGAAGTCGCACACCAGGGTCTCGATCAGCGCCTGGCGCAGTTGGTCGTCGGCCGTGCAACGCAGGCCGCGGCGGGTCGCCAGCTGGCCGCTGTCGATGCACGCCTGATAGCGCGCGGGATCGTCGCTGTTCTGCGCATGGAGCGCGCCGACCCGACTGATCGCGCACAGGCCCAGGCCGATCAGGTCGCCGCGGGCGTGGCCGCTGTAGCCTTGCAGGTCGCGCCGCAGGCGGCCGCCTTCCTGGGCCATGGCCAGTTCGTCGTCGGGCAGGACGAACTGGCCCAGGCCGATGTAGCGGTAGCCGGCGGCGTTCAGCCGCTCGCTGGCCTCGCGCAGCCGCTCGAGCCGCTCGCGCTGGCCCACCCCCGGCCAGCCGGCCGCCGCGCGCAGGGTCAGGCGATCGGGCTGCAGGGCCAGCACCGCGGCCAGGGTCCGGGCGAAGCTGGCCGCACTCTGCTGCGGCAGGCCATAGCGCAGTTCCAGATTCACCGCACGGTAATGCAGGGTGCGCGCGGCCTCGAGCAGCGAACCCAGCTGCCGCGGGCTGTAGCGCCGCCGGGTCGCCTGCTGCACCTGCGGGTCGAGGTCGTGCACGCCGATGTTCAGGCGATTGAAGCCCAGCTCGCGCAGCAGGCCCAGGGTCGGCCAGTCGGCCTCGCGCGGATCGATGTCGATGGCGTAGTCGCCGCTGTCGTCCTCCAGCAGCGCGAAGCGCTGGCGCAGCTGGGTCATCAGCCGGCGCAGCTGCTGGTGATCGAGAAAGGTCGGGGTGCCGCCCCAGTACAGCTGCTCGACCCGCTGGCCGGGACCGAGGTGATGGCCGACCCGCTCGATCTCGCGTTCCAGCCGCTGCAGATAAGCCAGGCCATGGCGGCGATCCCGGCCGATCACGCCGTTGCGCCAGCCGGCGTCGCCGACGGCGGCGAATGGCAGGTGCAGGTACAACGACAGCGGGCGCTGCGCCAGGCGGCTGCTGCGCAAGGCGCGCAATAGCTCGAAGGCGCCGACCCCGGCAACGAACTGGCGTGGCGGCGGGTAGCAGCCGTAGTGCGACAGGGCGTGGCCGTAACGGTGGACCAACCCCCAATCCCAGCGAATCGCATCGAGCATCGGCCTCTCCCGGCATGGCCTGCGGTCGCTGCAGTGTCCGGCCAGGGCCGGCGGAGCTCATTGACCTGAGTCAAAGGCGCTCGCCAGCACCGCCCCGGGCTACTTCAGGCCCAGGCGCCGGGCCAGCTTGTGCAGGTTGCTCGGGTCCAGCTCGAGCAGGCGCGCGGCGCTGGCCCAGTTGTCGCCACTGGCCTGCAAAGCCTGCTGAATGCTCTGGCGCTGGCAGGCCTCGACCGCCTCACGCATCGAGCCCGGGGGGCCGGCGGCGTCCGCGTCCGCCACCGGCGCGGATGCCGGCTCGCCACGGCGCAGCCTGGTATCCAGATCCAGTTGCTCGGGCTCCAGGGTGAGGATCTCGCTCCTGCTGGCGCCGCGGCTGAGCAGCTTGAGCGCGGCGCGGCTGATCACGTGTTCCAGCTCGCGCACATTGCCCGGCCAGGCATAGTCGAGCAGCGCCCGCTCGGCCGCCGGCGACAGGCGTACGCTGCGCAGGCCCAGACGGGCGCGATTGAGCTCGAGAAAATGGCCGGCCAGCATCAGCACATCGCTGTCGCGCTCGCGCAGTGGCGGAATCGGCACCGGGTAGACCGACAGGCGGTGGTAGAGGTCGGCGCGGAACCGGCCGTCGCGGATGCTCTCGGGCAGGTGGCGGTTGGTCGCGGCGATCACCCGTACATCGACGCGCAGCGGCTTGTCCGCGCCCAGGCGCTGGATCTCGCCATTCTGCAGGGTGCGCAGCAGCTTGGCCTGCACGCTCAGCGGCAGTTCGCCGACCTCGTCGAGCAGCAGGGTGCCGCCGTTGGCCGCATCGAAACGCCCGGGGCGATCGCTGCTGGCGCCGGAGAAGGCGCCCTTGACGTGTCCGAACAGCTCGCTCTCGGCCAGCGACTCGGGCAAGGCGGCGCAGTTGACCTGGATCAGCGGCTTGTGGCGCCGCCGCGACAGGCTGTGCAGGCGCCGGGCGAACAGCTCCTTGCCGACGCCGGTCTCGCCCAGCAGCAGCACCGGCAGTTCGGAGTCGGCGACCACGTCCAGCTCGGCCAGCAACTCGCGGATCGCCGCGCTCTGGCCGAGGATCTCGCCCTGCTCCAGCGCCGTCGGTACGCCCGCCACATCGCTGCGGGCCAGGCGCAGGCCGCGGTTCTCCTGCTCCAGGCGGGTCATCCGCAGCGCTGCCTCGATGATCAGCGAATAGCGCTGCAGGGCGCGCCGCGCCTCGCTGCCGAAGGTGCCGGCATGCAGCGCGTCGAGGGTCAGCGCGCCCCACAGCTGGCCATCGACGAACAGGCTCACGCCCATGCAGTCGTGTACCGGCAGGGGTTCGCCGGCATGGCTGTCGAGCAGCCCGTCGTAGGGATCCGGCAGGCGGCTGTCCGGCTCGAACCAGACCGGCTCGCGCGCGGCCATGATCGCCGCCAGCCGCGGGTGCTGGGCGATCACGAAGCGCCGGCCGAGGGCCTCCTGGGCCAGGCCGACGGCCGCCAGCGGGCGCAGGCTGTCGCCGTCCAGGCGCAGCAGGCCCACCGCGCCGCAGCTGAAGTGTTCGCGCAGGGTCTGCACCAGGCGCTGCAGGCGCACGGCATTGGGCAGTTCGACGATCAGGTCGGCGAGCAGGCTGGCTTCGAGCATGGTGTATTTGACCCTCTGTGGTTGACGCCACCCTAACAAATCAGGGTCATAACCACCATGCTGGAAAAATAGATCAGGCTTTTCAATGACCTGCGCCTGGCACGCCGGCTGCTACCCCCCGCTTACCCTTAGTTTCCTGTAGAGGAAAGCGTCATGAGCCTGAAGCTGCTCGACCAACCCCTGGGCCAGTTGGCCTGCGAGATCCCCGGCGCCAGCCGGCTGTTGCACGCCTTCAACCTGGATTTCTGTTGCGGCGGCCAGCGCAGCCTGCGCGAGGAGGCCAATAGGCGCGGCATTGACCCGCAGCCAATCGCCAGCGAACTCGCGGCGCTGCAGAACCAGGGCGGCTTGCACCACGACTGGCGCAGCGAGCCCAGCGACCAGCTGATCGAGCACATCCTCAACCGCTACCACGCTCGCCATCGCGAGCAGCTGCCGGAACTGATCGCGCTGGCCTATCGGGTCGAGCAGGTCCACGGCGACCGCGCCGACTGCCCCAGGGGCCTGGCCGACCACCTGCGCGCCATGCTGCAGGAACTGGAGAGCCACATGCTCAAGGAGGAGCAGATCCTCTTTCCCATGCTCCTCGCCGGCTATGCCAGGCAGGCCAGTGCACCGATCGCGGTGATGCGCCTGGAGCACGACCAGCATGGCGCAGCTCTGGAACAGCTGCAGCGCCTGAGCGGCGGCCTCACCCCGCCGGAAGATGCCTGCAACACCTGGCGCGCCCTGTACCGCGGCCTGAACGAACTCAACGACGACCTGGTGCAGCACATTCACCTGGAGAACAACGTGCTGTTCGCCGCGGCTCTGGCGCCCTAGGCCGAGGTTCGCTTAGCCCGGATGGCCGTCGACCCGCGCCCGGCAGAGCATCGGCCCATAGGCCCAGACGAACAGGCCGAAGGCCTTGCGGCGGTCGAGCACCGGCATGGCATGACTGCACAGCGCTGAGGCCTGGGCGGGTGGCGACAATGCCGCCCGCCCCGGGCCCTTGCCCCTGTCAGTCGCCCGCCAGCGGCAGGGCCTGGTCGAGGGCGGCGCGCGGCCGGGTTTGCCGACGGCGCATCAGCCGATAGGCCGCCGGCAGGACGAACAGACTCAATAGCGGTGCGGTGACCATGCCGCCGACCATGGGCGCGGCGATCCGGCTCATCACCTCGCTGCCGGTGCCGCTGTCGAGCAGGATCGGCAGCAGGCCGGCGATGATCACCGCCACGGTCATGGCCTTGGGCCGCACGCGCTGCACCGCGCCTTCGCGGATCGCCTCGAGCAGCGCGCGCTCGCTGCTGTCGCCGGCGTCTTCGCGCTCGGCCCAGGCGTTCTTCAGGTACAGCAGCATGATCACGCCGAACTCGGCGGCCACCCCGGCCAGGGCGATAAAGCCCACCCCAGTGGCGACCGACAGGTTGTAGCCGAGCAGGTAGAGGAACCAGACCCCTCCGACCAGGGCGAACGGCAGGGTGGCCATGATCAGCAGGGCCTCGCCGAAGCGGGCGAAGCACAGGTAAAGCAGCACGAAGATGATCATCAGAGTGGCCGGCACCACCAGCTTGAGCCGGGCATTGGCCCGCTCGAGGAACTCGAACTGCCCCGAATAGCTCAGGCTCATGCCCGGCTGCAGCTCGACCTGCGCATCGATGGCGGCGCGCAGATCGGCCACCACCGAGGCCAGGTCGCGACCACGCACGTCGATATAGACCCAGCCCGAGGGCCGCGCATTCTCGCTCTTGAGCATCGGCGGGCCGTCGCTGATCTTGACCTGCGCCACGGTGCCCAGGGTGATCTGGCTGCCCTGCGGGGTGTAGATCGGCAACTGTTGCAGGCCGGCCAGCGAGTCGCGCCACTCCCGTGGATAGCGCAGGCTGATCGGGAAGCGCGCCAGGCCCTCGATGGTCTCGCCGACGTTCGCGCCGCCGATGGCGCCGGCGACTATCGCCTGCACCTCGGCGATGTTCAGTCCGTAGCGCGCGGCGGCCTGGCGGTCGATCTGCACATCCACATAGCGGCCGCCGGTCAGGCGCTCGGCCAGGGCCGAGCCGACACCCGGCACCGTCTTGGCCACCCGTTCCACCGCCTGGGTGACCGCGTCGATCTGCGCCAGGTCGCTGCCGGCGACCTTGACCCCGATCGGGCTCTTGATCCCGGTGGCGAGCATGTCGATGCGGTTGCGGATGGGTGGAATCCACAGGTTGGCCAGGCCCGGCACCTGTACGACGCGATCCAGTTCCTCCACCAGCTTTTCCTGGGTCATGCCCTCGCGCCACTGCTCGCGGGGCTTGAACTGGATGGTTGTCTCGAACATTTCCAGCGGCGCCGGGTCGGTGGCGCTCTCGGCGCGCCCCGCCTTGCCGAACACCCGCGCGACCTCGGGCACCGTCTTGATCAGGCGGTCGGTCTGCTGCAGCAACTGGGCGGCCTTCTGCGCGGACAGCCCCGGCAGCGCGGTGGGCATATAGAGCAGGTCGCCCTCGTCCAGCGGCGGCAGGAACTCGCCGCCGAGGCGGGTCATCGGCCAGAGCGCGCTGAGGAAGATCAGCACTGCGACCAGCAGGGTAATCTTCGGCCGCCGCAATACGGCGTCCAGGGCCGGCTGGTAGAGGCGGATCAGCCAGCGGTTCAGCGGGTTGTGCTGTTCATCGGGAATCCGACCGCGAATCCAGTAGCCCATCAATACTGGCACCAGGGTCACCGAGAGCCCGGCCGCGGCGGCCATGGCATAGGTCTTGGTGAAGGCCAACGGGCCGAACAACCGGCCCTCCTGGGCCTGCAGGGTGAACACCGGGATGAACGACAGGGTGATGATCAGCAGGCAGAAGAACAGCGCCGGGCCGACCTCCACCGCCGCAGCGGTGATCACCTGCCAGTGATGTTCGCCCTTGAGCTCCTCGCCCGGGTGCTCCTCGCGCCAGGCCTCGATCTTCTTGTGTGCGTTCTCGATCATCACCACCGCGGCGTCGACCATGGCGCCGATGGCGATGGCGATTCCGCCGAGGGACATGATGTTGGCGTTGATCCCCTGCTGCTGCATGACGATGAAGGCAATCAGCACCCCGACCGGCAGCGAGACGATGGCCACCAGCGAGGAACGCAGGTGCCAGAGGAACAGGACGCAGACCAGGGCGACCACGATGAATTCCTCAATCAGCTTGTGGCTGAGGTTTTCCACGGCGCGGTCGATCAGCTTGCTGCGGTCGTAGGTGGTGACGATCTCCACCCCCTCGGGCAGGCTCTTCTTCAACTCCTCAAGCTTGACCTTGACCGCGGCGATGGCCTCCCGGGCGTTCTTGCCGCTGCGCAGGACCACCACACCGCCGACCACCTCGCCCTCGCCGTCGAGCTCGGCGATGCCGCGACGCATCTCCGGGCCGAGCTGGACATGCGCCACCTCACCGAGGGTCACCGGCACACCGCCGGCGTCCAGGCGCAGGGGGATGGTGCGAAAGTCGTTGAGGGTCTGCAGGTAGCCGGAGGCACGCACCATGAACTCGGTTTCCGCCAGTTCCAGGACGCTGCCGCCGGTTTCCTGGTTAGCCTTGGCGATTGCCTCGGCGACCTGCTGCTGGGTGATGCCACGGCTGGCCAGCTTGATCGGGTCGAGCAGCACCTGGTACTGCTTGACCATGCCGCCGATGGTGGCCACCTCGGCAACGTTGGCCAGGGTCTTCAACTCGAACTTGAGGAACCAGTCCTGCAGCGCGCGCAGCTGCGCCAGGTCGTGCCTGCCGCTGCGGTCGACCAGGGCGTACTGATAGATCCAGCCGACCCCGGTGGCGTCCGGACCCAGGGCCGGCGCAGTGCCGGCGGGCAGGCGGTTCTGCACCTGACTCAAGTACTCCAGCACCCGCGAACGTGCCCAATAGAGGTCGGTGCCGTTCTCGAACAGCACGTAGACGAAACTGTCGCCGAAGAAGGAGTAACCACGCACGGTGCGCGCCCCCGGTACCGAGAGCATGGTGGTGGCCAGCGGATAGGTGACCTGGTTCTCGACGATCTGCGGCGCCTGCCCCGCATAGGGGGTACGGATGATCACCTGCACGTCGGACAGGTCCGGCAAGGCGTCGATGGCGGTGCTCTGTACCGACCAGACGCCCCAGCCGACGGCGAACAGGGTGGCCAGCAGTACCAGGAAGCGGTTGGCCACCGACCAGCGGATCAGGGCGGCGATCATGGCTGCACCTCCAGCTTGTGCAGGCGTTCGATCAGCAGCCCGTCATCCGTCTCGCGCACGCCGAAACGCACCCGGTCGCCGACTTCCAGGCCCTCGCCCAGGGCCGGATCGGCCAACGGGAAGGTCATGGTCATGCCCGGCATGCCGAGGGTCTTGAACGGCCCATGGGTGAGCAGCA
The DNA here is from genome assembly GCF_041027545.1 of Pseudomonas zhanjiangensis. Lineage (NCBI taxonomy): Bacteria > Pseudomonadati > Pseudomonadota > Gammaproteobacteria > Pseudomonadales > Pseudomonadaceae > Pseudomonas > Pseudomonas zhanjiangensis. Next base: position 20,595 of record NZ_JBFTEG010000018.1, read on the forward strand.
GCCCGTCCTCGTCGATGGCATCGATGCGCCCTTCGGACTCGTGCAGCGCCGGCTGCGCCATCGGCATCGGCTGCCCGAGCGCCTGGGCCTGCACGCCGCGCAGGCTGGCCTCGGAGTCGAGCAGGAACTGCCCCGAGGCGACCACCTGCTGGCCCTCCTCCAGGCCCTGCAGCACCTCGACCTTGTCGGCGAACTCCCGGCCCAGGCGAATCTCCACCGGACGGTAGCGACCCTCGGCCTCGGCCAGCATCACCAGGGCGCGGCGGCCGGTACGGATCACCGCCTCGTTGGGCACGAACAGCGCGCTCTGCTCGCTCGGGCGCGTCAGCCGCACCTGGGCGCTCATCCCCGGTCGCAGCCGGCCATCGGTGTTGTCCAGCTCGACCCGCAGGCGGACCGTGCGGCTGTCCAGGTTGGCTTGCGGCAGCAAGGCGCCGACCTTGCCGTCCAGCACCTCGCCCGGAAACGCCGGCAGGCGGGCCTCGACCTTCTGGCCCAGGCTGACCCCGGTGGTTTGCGCCTCGGGCACCGCCACCTCGAGCCAGACGCTGCTCAGGCCGTTGATGCGGGCCAGCGATTGGCCGGCGGCCAGGGTCATGCCTTCGCGCACGTCGAGCACCTGCAGGACGCCGGCGATCGGGCTGGTCACCGTCCAGAGCGGCTGGACCTTGCCGCTGCGCTCGACCCGCTCGATCAACCGCTGCGGCATGCCGGCCAGGCGCAGGCGCTGACGCGCCGCCGCCAGCAGCGCCGTATCGCCGAGATCGCGCAGAGCCAGGAACTCCTCCTGGACGGCCGTCCATTCGGGCACCAGCAGGTCGACCAGCGGGTCGCCGGCCGCCAGCAGGTCTTCGGGCGCACGGCGGTAGACGCGCTCGACGAAGCCGCCGCTGCGCGCCTGCACCAGCGCGACGTCGCGACTGTTGAAGGTCAGGCTGCCGAACGCCTCCAGCTCGCTGGCCAGGCTCTCGCGGGAGACGCTGGTCAGGCGCATGCCGAGGTTCTGGGTGACGCTCGGGTCGATGCTGACCGCCGCGCTGTCGCCCGATTCGTCCGCATAGCGCGGGACCAGCTGCATGTCCATGAAGGGCGACTTGCCGGGCTGGTCGAACTTCTGTTGCGGGACCATGGGGTCGTACCAGTAGAGCACTTCGCGCTGTTCCTGGGCCGGGACCTGCTCAGCCTTGGCCGGCTCAGGTTCGGCGTGCCTGGGCGCTTGGGCGAACCAGTAGCCGCCGGCCGCGCCAATCGCGAGCGCCAGGGCGGTCAGCACCGCGCCTTTGCAAATTCGAGCATTCATTGGCTGCCATCTCCGTAGGCGAAATACAGGCGGGCGCTGGTCAGCGCGCGCGCTTGGGCAAAGTCGATCTGTTTCAGGCGCGCCTCGATGAGTTCACGGCGCGCAGCCACCAGCGTCATCAGCTCGCCGCTGCCGGCACGGTAGTCGGCCAGCGCCAGGCGCACCTTCTCCGCGGCCAGCGGCACCAGGGTCTGCCGGCTGCGCTCCAGGGCGCGTTCCAGGCGGCGGTACTCGGCCAGGTCGTCGTCCAGTTGTTGAGCGTGATCGCGGCTCAGGGCTTCGCGCTCGGCCTCCAGGCGCAGCAACTCGGCGCGCTTGGCGGCGATCTGCGGATCCTGGCGGCTGGCGGCGAACAGCGGCAGGTCGACGCTGAAGCGCACGGAGACCATGTCGCCGAACGCCTCGCCGCGTTTCTGGTAAGCCAGCTCCCAGCTCCAGTCCGGCCGCTTGTCGGCTTCGGCCAGGCGTATGCGCGCCTGTGCCTCCTCGGTCATGGGGTCGAAGGCCTGCAGCTCCGGGTGGAGTGGCAGGCTGTGGCGATAGCCCAGGTCATCGACCGACCAGTTCGGCCAGGCGCCAGACAGCGGCTCCTCGGCCGCCGCGCCGATCCAGCGGCGCAGCGCCGCACGGGCCTGCACACGGCTGCGTTCGAGTTCATCCTCCTGCTCGGCGAGCAGCGCCGCTTCCTGCTTGGGCGCCAGGCTGTCGGCCGCCTGGCCACGGCCGCCGGCCAGGCGCGCCTGCACGGCCTTGGCCAGCAGACGGTTCTCCTCATAGAGGGCCTGGAACAGCTGCAGTTTCTGCTCGACGGCAAAGCCGTCGATCCAGGCCAGCGCGGTTTCCCGGCGCACCCTGAGGCGCTCGATCCGTTCCAGCGCGCCGGCACTGTCGATGCCCGCCTGGGCGGCGTCGACCCGGGCGCGGCGCTTGGCGCGATTGGGCACCTCCTGCATGACCCCGACCATCTGCATGGTCATCGGCTCGCGACCGAGTCGCCAGCGGTCGTCGCCCTCAATGGGCACGTTTTGCAGGCCCAGGGCCAGCTTGGGGTCCGGCAGTTCGCCGGCGGGAATGGCCGCCTGGGTAGCGGCCTCGCGGTTGGCCACCTGGGCGGCCAGCGACGGGGCGTCGCGTTCGGCGCGGCGCAGGGCCTCGTCCAGGGTCAGGGCGGCGGCCAGGCCGGGCGCGGCCAGCGCGCACACTGTGAGGGCGGCCAGGCCTGGGCGCCCAAAGCGTCGGAGTTTCATGGTCACGATTCCTGTGGATGATCCGGCGCACACCCAGACGGGCGCGCGCACAACGTCTCGCCGGCAAAGGGCGAAACGCAGCTCAGCTAGGGACGGGAATCAGGCGCGGGGGGGGCGCCAGACGCCGAACGGCGTCGGGACGGGAACGAAATCGAGGGAATACGAGGGGACGGTCTGGGCCGAAGGCTCGATCGAGGATTTTATGACGCAGACTTGCAAGGTACAGCCGGTCTTGCACTCCTGGCCGGACTTGCAGGTCTTGCCGGCGGCCGGTTGTTCCATCTGCTGGTCGCAGCAGGCATGTTCCATGTCGGCCATGGCGAGGTCCTGCTGCTCCATCGGGCATGGCTCGACAAATGCGCCCATGCTCGCCATCCCGTTCAAGGGAAGCGCGAAGCTCAGTAGCAGGAGCAGAAACAGGCGCAGGTGTGGTTTCATGCGGCGCAGTCTAGCCCACGCCCCTGCACCGGACAATCCGCCGGCGGGTCCATTTCGCGGCGCTAGCAAGGCTGGCTCTGCGACTGATAGCCACAGGGCAGAGCCTGGTGGCAGGCGCAGCTTGCTGTGATTGAACATCGAGGTGGCGTTCAGCAACTGTTCGAAGAGCTGCACCGCGACGGCCAGGCGACCTGCTCAGCCCGAAGCGAGTCTGCGATCTCAACCCATGGCAGGCCGATCCATGGCCACAGGAGCGCAGGCAAGCCGAGCGTCGGATCAGGAGAGATCAAGCACCAGGCGACCGCGTTTCGGACAGGTTTCCATCAGGCGGTGGGCCTCGACGGCCTGGTCGAAGGGGAACGTCTTGGCGATCAGCGGACGCAACTGGCCGTCGCGCGTCAGCTGGTTGATGCCCTGCAGGGCCTTGGCCACCGCCTCGCGATCCTGGGGAATGCCCAGCTCTTCCTTGCCGGTGAAGTTGCTGACGCAGTGGACGAAGAACTGGATGTTCTTCTGGAACGCCGCACAGGCCGGAAACGGCGTCTCGTTGCCGCCCTGCAGGCCATACAGCACCAGGCGCCCGCGGGGCGCCAGGGCATCGCCGAGCAGGCACATCTGCGGGCCGCCGAGGGCGTCCATGACGATGTCCACGCCGCGTCCATCGGTAAGCTTGCCGACCCGGCTGACCAGGTCCTGCTCTTCGGTGAGGATGACCTGCTCGGCACCCAGTTCGCGCAGGAAGTCGACGTCCTCGGCATCCTCGCTGGCGGCGATCACCCGCGCCCCCAGGGCCTTGCCCATCTGCACGATATAGGGGCCCCAGCAACGGCTGGCATCGGTCACCAGCACGGTCTCACCGGGCTTGAGGCGCGCCAGCTCGACGAAGCCGAACCAGCCGACCAGCGACGGCAGGTAGTGCACGCAGGCCTGCTGCGGGCTCAGGCTATCCGGGTAGCGGGTCAGCGAGGTGCGTGGCAGCACCGCCTGCTCGGCATAGGCCGGATAGCGATTGGCACTGTGCCCCGGAAAACCGGCCACCCGGTCACCCACCGCGAGATCCTCGACACCGGGTCCCACCGCCAGCACGGTGCCGGCCAGCTCATGCCCCAGCCCCGCCGGCAACTGCACCGGAAGATTGGCCAGGTTCTGCCGCCAGAGCACGTCGTACCAGCTGACACCTACGGCTTCGACGCCGATCAGCACCTCGCCGGCGCCGGGCGCTGGGTCCGCGCGCTCTTCGACCTTGAGCACGTCGGCGGCGCCGAATTGATGAAAACGGATGATGCGGGACATCGCAAACCTCGTCGGTTGACCCCTTATTGCCCTCGACTTTATCCGGGCTTTATCGGCAATACCACCAGCCGGGCCTGATATTCACCATGCCTGTGGATGATAATAATCCGGCCAATCATCAACAGAGCCGCGGCTGATATTGCCTAGCGAGGCAAATCGGCATTAGCCTGAAGGCCGCCGCCTGCCGCGCCAACTCTCCAGAATGGACACCGGATGAACCGCAACGATCTCCGCCGAGTCGATCTCAACCTGCTGGTCGTGTTCGAAACCCTGATGCACGAGCGCAGCGTGACCCGCGCGGCGGAAAAGCTGTTTCTCGGCCAGCCGGCGATCAGCGCCGCCCTGGCGCGCCTGCGCAATCTGTTCGACGATCCGCTGTTCGTCCGCACCGGCCGCAGCATGGAGCCCACGGCGCGGGCCCAGGAAATCTTCGCCCTGCTCTCGCCGGCACTGGACTCGATCTCCACCGCGGTCAGCCGCGCCGCCGACTTCGACCCGGCCACCAGCAACGCGGTGTTTCGCATCGGCCTGTCCGACGACGTCGAGTTCGGTTTGCTGCCGCCGCTGATCAAGCGCCTGCGCGCCGAGGCGCCGGGGGTGGTGCTGGTGATCCGTCGCACCAACTACCTGTTGATGCCGGGCCTGCTGGCGTCCGGCGAGATATCCGTAGGGGTCAGCTACACGGACGAATTGCCGGCCAACGCCAAGCGCAAGGTGATGCGCCGTAGCAAGGCCAAGTTGCTGCGCGCCGACAGCATCCCCGGCCCTCTGAGCCTCGACGACTACTGCGCCCGCCCCCATGCCCTGGTGTCCTTCGCCGGCGACCTGGGCGGCTTTATCGACCGCGAGCTGGAAAAAATAGGCCGCAAGCGGCGGGTGGTGCTGGCCGTACCGCAGTTCAACGGCCTCGGCCCGCTGCTCAGCGGCACCGACATCGTCGCCAGTGTGCCCGACTACACCGCCGCCGCACTGACCGCCGCCGGCGGCCTGCGCGCCGAGGACCTGCCGCTGGAGACCCAGACCTTCGAGCTGCACATGGCCTGGCGCGGCGCCCAGGACAACGACCCCGCCGAGCGCTGGCTGCGCTCGCGCATCCAGATGTTCGTCGGCGACCCGGACAGCCTGTAATCCCTGCATGGTCCGGGCGCCCACGACCATCATCCGCAACTGATACAACAGCCCCCATCATCATTGCCGATGATATTTAACTTCGCGGCGTTCGATTCGTCCCGCGCCCGCTCGCCGCGCAGACTCCGCCCATCGATAAAACCGACTGGCGGAATTACCCATGGAACAGCCGAACCCCCACCTCTGGCACCTGCCCCTGGCGCTGGCCGCGACCCTGCTGCTCAGTGCCTGCGGCCAGGAGCCACAAGCCACCCAACAGATGCCCGCACCCAAGGTCAGCGTGGCCGAAGTCATCGCCCAGCCGCTCAACGAATGGGACGAGTTCACCGGGCGCCTGGAGGCCCCCGAATCGGTGGAGATCCGCCCGCGCGTCTCCGGCTTCATCGACCGGGTCGCCTTCACCGAAGGCAGCCTGGTCAAGCAGGGTGACCTGCTGTTCCAGATCGACCCACGGCCGTTCCAGGCCGAGGTCAAGCGCCTCGAAGCCCAGCTGCAGCAGGCCCGCGCCGCGCAGACCCGTGCCGCCAGCGAAGCGCGCCGCGGCGAACGCCTGCGCCAGAGCAACGCGATTTCCGCCGAACTGGCCGATGCCCGTGCCAGCGCCGCGGCCGAAGCCCAGGCGGCCGTCGCCGGGATCCAGGCGCAGCTGGACAACGCCCGCCTCAACCTCAGCTTCACCCGCGTCACCGCGCCGATCGACGGCCGGGTCAGCCGCGCCGAGATCACCGCCGGCAACCTGGTCAGCGCTGGCCAGAGCCTGCTCACCCGCCTGGTCAGCACCGACCAGGTCTACGCCTACTTCGACGCCGACGAGCGGGTGTTCCTCAAGTACCTGGAGCTGGCGCGGCAGGCGGGCAGCGATGCCCGTGGCGCCAGCCCGGTGTACCTCGGCCTGAGCAACGAGGACGGCCATCCGCACCTGGGCCAGCTGGACTTCCTCGACAACCAGGTCAACCCGCAGACCGGCACCATCCGTGGCCGCGCGGTATTCGACAACGCCGATGGGCGCTTCACCCCCGGGCTCTATGCCCGGCTCAAGCTGGTCGGCAGCGCCACCTACGACGCCACCCTGATTCAGGACATCGCCGTGGGCACCGACCTGGGCAAGAAGTTCGTCCTGGTGCTGGGTGAAGACAACAGCGTCGCCTACCGGGCCATCGAACTGGGGCCCAAGGTTGCGGGCCTGCGTATCGTCCGCAGCGGCCTGAGCGAGGGCGAAAAGGTCGTGGTCAACGGCCTGCAGCGCGCCCTGCCCGGCGCGCCGGTCGATCCGCAGGAGGTGCCGATGGCCGATGCCGCAACCCTGGCCACCCTCGCCCGCCAGCGTCAGGCGGTGGAACGACGCGATGCGCAGCGGGTCGCCGACCACGCCGCCCCGCTTTCCACCGCGCCACGCGGCTAACAGGTAATCGACGATGAACTTCTCGCAATTCTTCATTCAGCGGCCGATCTTCGCCGCGGTGCTGTCGCTGATCATCCTGATCGGCGGGGCCATCTCGCTGTTCCAGCTGCCGATCAGCGAGTACCCGGAAGTGGTGCCGCCCACCGTGGTGGTGCACGCCAGCTTCCCCGGGGCCAACCCCAAGGTCATCGGCGAGACCGTGGCCTCGCCGCTGGAGCAGGCGATCACCGGGGTCGAGGGCATGCTCTACATGTCGTCGCAGTCCACTGCCGACGGCAAGCTGAGCCTGACCATCACCTTCGCCCTGGGCACCGATCTGGACAACGCCCAGGTGCAGGTGCAGAACCGCGTGACCCGCACCATGCCGACCCTGCCCACCGAGGTGCAGCGCCTCGGGGTGACCGTCGACAAGGCCTCGCCCGACCTGACCATGGTCGTGCACCTGACCTCGCCGGACGACCGCTACGACATGCTCTACCTGTCCAACTACGCCGCGCTCAACGTCAAGGACGAGCTGGCACGCCTGGACGGGGTCGGCGATGTTCAGCTGTTCGGCATGGGCAACTACTCGCTACGGGTGTGGCTCGACCCGAACAAGGTGGCCTCGCGGGGCCTCACCGCCAGCGACGTGGTCGCCGCGATCCGCGAGCAGAATCGCCAGGTCGCCGCCGGTTCCCTCGGCGCGCCGCCCTCCGACGCCGGCAACGGCTTCCAGCTGTCGATCAACACCCAGGGCCGCCTGGTCAGCGAGGAGGAGTTCGAGAACATCATCATCCGCGCCGGCGACAACGGCGAGATCACCCGCCTCAAGGACATCGCCCGCATCGAGCTGGGCTCCAGCCAGTACGCCCTGCGTTCGCTGCTGAACAACAAGCCGGCGGTGGCCATCCCGGTGTTCCAGCGACCCGGTTCGAACGCCATCGAGATCTCCGATGCGGTGCGTGCGCGCATGGCCGAACTGAAGCAGAACTTCCCCCAGGGCGTGGACTACGAGATCGTCTACGACCCGACCATCTTCGTCCGCGGCTCGATCGAGGCGGTGGTGCACACCCTGCTCGAGGCCATCGTCCTGGTGGTGCTGGTGGTGATCCTGTTCCTGCAGACCTGGCGCGCCTCGATCATCCCACTGGCAGCGGTGCCGGTGTCGCTGATCGGCACCTTCGCGGTGATGCACTTGTTCGGCTTCTCGCTCAACGCCCTGTCGCTGTTCGGCCTGGTGCTGGCCATCGGCATCGTGGTGGACGACGCCATCGTCGTGGTGGAGAACGTCGAGCGCAACATCGGCCTGGGCAAATCACCGGTGGAGGCCACCCGCCAGGCGATGAAGGAGGTCACCGGGCCGATTGTCGCCACCGCCCTGGTGCTGTGCGCGGTGTTTGTGCCGACTGCGTTCATTTCCGGCCTGTCCGGGCAGTTCTACCAGCAGTTCGCCCTGACCATCGCCATCTCCACGGTGATCAGCGCGTTCAACTCGCTGACCCTGTCGCCGGCCCTGGCCGCGGTCCTGCTCAAGGATCACCAGGCGCCCAAGGACGGCTTCTCCCGGCTGCTCGACAAGCTGTTCGGCGCCTGGCTGTTCGCCCCGTTCAACCGCCTGTTCGACCGTGCCAGCCACGGCTACGTCGGCACCGTCAAGCGCGTGCTGCGCGGCAGCGGCATCGCCCTGTTCGTCTACGCCGGCCTGCTGGGCCTGGGCTACCTGGGCTTCGCCAGCACCCCGACCGGCTTCGTACCACAGCAGGACAAGCAGTACCTGGTGGCCTTCGCCCAGCTGCCGGACGCCGCCACCCTGGACCGTACCGAGGACGTGATCAAGCGCATGTCGGATATCGCCGCCAAGCATCCGGGCGTGGAGAACACCGTGGCCTTCCCGGGCCTGTCGATCAATGGTTTCACCAACAGCCCCAACAGCGGCATCGTCTTCACCCCGCTCAAGCCGTTCGACGAGCGCAAGGACCCGAGCATGAGCGCCGGTGCCATCGCGGCCGAGCTGAACCAGCAGTTCGCCGAGATCCAGGACGCCTACATCGCCATCTTCCCGCCACCCCCGGTGCAGGGGCTGGGGACCATTGGCGGTTTCCGCCTGCAGCTGGAGGACCGTGGCAACCTGGGCTACGAGGCGCTGTACCAGCAGACCCAGAACATCCTCAACAAGGCCCGGCAATTGCCGGAGCTGAACCCCATGTCGCTGTTCACCAGCTACCAGGTCAACGTGCCGCAGGTCGATGCCAGCCTCGACCGCGACAAGGCCAAGACCCACGGCGTAGCCATCAGCGACATCTTCGACACCCTGCAGGTGTACCTGGGCTCGCTGTATGCCAACGACTTCAACCGCTTCGGCCGCACCTACCAGGTCAACGTCCAGGCCGACCAGCAGTTCCGCCTGGAGCCCGAGCAGATCGGCCAGCTCAAGGTGCGCAACAACCGCGGCGAGATGATCCCGCTGGCGACCTTCGTCAAGGTCGAAGACAGCTCCGGCCCGGACCGGGTGATGCACTACAACGGCTTTCTCACCGCCGAGATCAACGGTGCGGCGGCGCCCGGCTACAGCTCCGGCCAGGCCGAGGCGGCCATCGCCAGGCTGCTCGACGAGGAGTTGCCCAACGGCATGACCTTCGAGTGGACCGACCTGACCTACCAGCAGATCCTCGCCGGCAACAGTGCGGTCTTCATCTTCCCGCTCTGCGTGCTGCTGGCCTTCCTGGTCCTGGCCGCCCAGTACGAGAGCTGGAGCCTGCCGCTGGCGGTGATCCTGATCGTGCCGACCGTACTGTTCTCGGCCATCAGTGGGGTGATCCTGTCCGGCGGCGACAACAACATCTTCACCCAGATCGGCCTGATCGTGCTGGTGGGCCTGGCGTGCAAGAACGCCATCCTGATCGTCGAGTTCGCCAAGGAGAAGCAGGAACAAGGGCTGGACCGCGTGGCCGCGGTGCTCGAGGCCTGCCGCCTGCGCTTGCGCCCGATCCTGATGACCAGCCTGGCCTTCATCATGGGTGTGGTGCCGCTGGTGCTGTCGTCCGGGGCCGGCGCCGAGATGCGCCATGCCATGGGCGTGGCGGTGTTCAGCGGGATGCTCGGGGTGACCTTCTTCGGCCTGTTGCTGACCCCGCTGTTCTATGTGCTGATCCGCGCGCTGGTGGAGAAACGCGCGGCCAGCAAAGCCCTGCGGGCACAGGAGGTGCCGGCATGAAGCCGTTCATCCCCGCCCTGCTCGCCCTCGTTCCCGCTTTGATGTTGGCCGCCTGCGCCGTCGGCCCGGACTACCGAACTCCGGCCACCGCAGCGGCCGAGCTGGCCAGCGCCGTGGCCAGCGCCTATGACCGCTCGCGCTTCGAGGCACTGTGGTGGCAGCAGTTCGACGACCCGACCCTGAACCAGCTGGTCGAACGCTCGCTGCAGGACAACCGCGAGCTGCGCGTGGCCTTCGCCCGCCTGAGCGCCGCCCGCGCGATCCGCGATGACGCCGCCAACGACAGCCTGCCCACCGTCACCAGCCGCGCCAGCGGCGCGTTCGGCAAGGCCCAGCAGCCCGGCGTGAGCGAGCAGCGGGTGCGCAGCGAACGCTACGACCTGGGTCTGGACATGGCCTGGGAACTCGACCTGTTCGGCCGCATCCAGCGCCAGATCGAAGCCAGCGAGGCGCAGATCGAGGTAGCCGAGGCCGATTACCTGCAACTGCAGGTCAGCCTGATCGCCGAACTGGTGGACGCCTACGGCAACCTGCGCGGCGCGCAGCTCAGGGAACGAATTGCCCGCGACAATTTGCACAACCAGCGCGAGTCGCGCGGCATCACCGAGCAGCTGCGCGATGCCGGAGTCGGCAGCGAGCTGGACGTGCTGCGCAGCGACGCGCGTCTGGCCGCCACCGAGGCCAGCCTGCCGCAGCTGCAGGCCGAACAGCTGCGCGCGCGCAACCGTATCGCCACCCTGCTCGGTCAACGTCCGCAGCAGCTCGGCGTGGATCTATCGGCGCAGCCACTGCCGGCGATCTCCAAGGCCCTGCCGATCGGCGACCCGGCCGAGCTGCTGCGCCGGCGGCCGGACGTGCAGGCGGCCGAACGCCAGCTGGCGGCGGCCACCGCCACTATCGGCGTGGCCACCGCCGACCTGTTCCCGCGGGTCAGCCTCAGCGGTTTCCTCGGCTTCACCGCCGGGCGCGGCTCGCAGCTCGGCGCCTCGGCGGCGCGCGCCTGGGGCGTGGCGCCGAGCATCAGCTGGGCGGCCTTCGACCTGGGCAGCGTGCGCGCCCGTCTGCGCGGCGCCGAAGCCGAGGCCGACGGCGCCCTGGCCAACTATGAACAGCAGGTGCTGCTGGCCCTGGAGGAGTCCGAGAACGCCTTCAGCGACTACGGCAAGCGCCAGCAGCGCCTGCTCGCCCGGGTGCGCCAGTCCGAAGCCAGCCGCGCCGCGGCGCAGCAGGCCGCCGTGCGCTACCGCGAGGGCACGGTGGACTTCCTGGTGCTGCTGGACGCCGAGCGCGAACGCCTGGCCGCCGAAGATGCCCAGGCCCAGGCAGAGGTCGAGCTGTACCGCGGCATAGTCGCGATCTACAAGGCCCTGGGTGGTGGCTGGCAGACCGGTGGTCGGCACCCCGGTGGCCGGCACCCCGGTGGCTCGCAGCCCAGCGCCTGAACGATCCCCTCTCCTTGGTTGGTGTCGCTCGCCAACCTTTTCCAGCCCCACGATGCCGCTCCCGGTCGTGGGGCTTTTTTTGTTTCGAGCCGCCGAACTGACGCAGGGTTGGGCGCTGTACAGCGACCTGCGCCTTATTGGCGGTACTCGCCGGCCCGCGAGGCATCGAGCATGCGCCTGTAGCTGCCATCGGCGCGCAGGGCTTTGAGGCCCTTGTTGAAAGCCTCCAGATAGGCGGGGTTGGCCGGATTTATCCTGTTCATCAGGAGGAAGTAAGGTCGTTCCAAGATGGGCTTCGGGTGGTACGTGATCTTGTCGCCGAGACCGAGCTTGGCAATGCTGTCCAGGCCCACGTCCAGATCCTCGAGGACCGCATCGATGCGCCCCTGCAGCAACTTGGCGTAGTTGCCCTCGGGCACCGCAATGCGCTCGATCTTGAGCAGACCGGCCCGCTCCTCGGCATCGACGCCATAGGAGTAGCCGATCACGCCGCCCAGGGTCTTGTCGCTCAGACTGGCCGTATCGCTCCAGTCGAAGCCCTGGTCCGTGGCATAGAACAACACCGTATTCAGTTCGATCACCGGGTCGCTGAGCAGGAATTCGGCTTCGCGCTCATCCGTGCGCCCCCAGATCAGGGTGCCATCGGCCCGGCCGTGCCTAGCGTCTTCGTAGGCCCGCTTCCAGGGCGAGAAACTGTACTCGACCTGGATACCCTGGCGGGCAAAGGCCTCTTCGACGATATGCGACATGACGCCGGCATGCCTGAGCGTCTGCGACATATAGGGCGCCCACTCGCCATTGGCCAGGCGAACCGTTTCCGCACCGGCCATCACCGGCATCGACAGTGACAGCGAGAAGAGTACGGCACGAACAAGACGGGGCGTCGGCATGGCAATTCTCCGGCCCTCGGGCCAAACCTGCTGCGATCGAGGGTCGTTCAGACGATACCACCATTGACCCGCAGCACCTGGCCGTTGACCCAGCCCCCCTCCTCGCCGACCAGGAAGGCCACCGTGTTGGCGATGTCCTCCGGGGTACCCAGCCGCTCCAGCGGCGGCTGCTTGGCCAGGCGCTCTATCTGTTCGGCGCTCTTGCCGTCGAGGAACAGCCGGGTCGCGGTCGGCCCCGGGGCGATGGCATTGACGCAGATCTTGCGGCCGCGCAGCTCCCTGGCCAGGATCGCGGTAAAGCACTCCACCGCCGCCTTCGATGCGGCGTACACCGAATAGCCGGGCAGGGCCAGGCCGATCACGCTGGTCGAAAAGTTGACGATGCGCCCGCACTCGCGCAGGTGCCTGGCCGCCAGGCGCAGGGTGTTGAAGGTGCCCTTGGTGTTGATCGCGAAGATCTTCTGGTACAGCGCATCGTCGCTGTCGGCCAGGTCGACCATGCCGGGCTGGATCACCCCGGCGTTGTTGATCAGGATGTCGACGCCGCCGTATTTCATTTCGGCCTGGTCGAACAGGGCCTCGACCGCCACCGGGTCGCTGATGTCGGCGAGCACCGCATAGGCCTTGCCGCCCGCCTTGACGATATCGCGCACCACCTGCTCGGCTTCCGCCGGCCGTGAACTGTAGTTGACCACTACCCGGATACCGTCGGCGGCCAGGCGTTTGGCGACGGCCGCGCCTATGCCCCGCGAGGCGCCAGTGACTATGGCTACTTTTGACATGGCAACTCCTGTGGCTCGGACCAGCTGCAAACCCGGTACGCGGCGAGCGCCCGCATCGCCCCGGGCCTTTTCTCTGGTATAGCCGCCATTCGCCGATCCTGTGCGACCGGCCGTCCTGCCACGCAGGCCGCCGCGCGGCCCTCGCCGTGGTGGCCGACGGCAACGAGCGAGTTTCCGCCTATTGCCGAAGCGCCGGTGGCGGTACACCGCCACCCTCTGTGAACCGCGTCACAGCCCTTTGCCCGACACACCTGAGCACGCGCCCAGCGCGGCGCTTGGCACAGGGTTTGCGACAGCCCGCCGCGCCACGCGTGCCAGCAGCGGCCAACGCCGCTTGGCCGAATCACGGATGACCACCCCGGTTGACGGCCGGGTCGTTCACTGGAACTCCTAACAAGAAAGGACACTTCATGTTCAAGTCGATCGCCGCCATCGGCGCCTGCGCCCTGGCGTTCAGCTGCACCTTGGCCAATGCCGGACAGGAGCAAGCCCCCATCCTGATCAAGTTCTCCCATGTGGTCGCCGACAATACGCCCAAGGGCCAGGGCGCACAGCTGTTCAAGCAGCTGGTCGAGGCGCGGCTGCCTGGCCAGGTCGAAGTCGAGGTCTATGCCAACTCCTCGCTGTATGGCGATGCCGACGAGCTCGAGGCGCTGCGCAACGACCAGGTGCAGATGCTGGCGCCGTCGCTGGCCAAGTTCGAGCAGTACACCCCTCAGTTGCAGGTCTTCGACCTGCCTTTCCTGTTCGATGACCTGGAGGCGGTCAACCGCTTCCAGAAACGTGCCAAGGGCCGCCAGCTGCTGCGCTCGATGGAGACGCAGAACATCGTCGGCCTGGCCTACTGGCACAACGGCATGAAGCAGCTCTCGGCCAGCAAGCCACTGCTGCAGCCGGGCGATGCCGCCGGCCTGAGCTTTCGCATTCAGCCGTCCCGGGTCCTCGAAGCGCAGTTCGACCAGGTCGGCGCCAGCAGCCGCAAGCTGCCGTTCGCCGAAGTCTTCGAGGCCCTGCGCAGCGGCCAGGTACAGGGGGCGGAGAACCCCTGGTCGAACCTCTACAGCAAGCAGCTGCACAGCGTGCAGCCCTATATCACCGAGACCAACCACGGCGTGCTCGATTACATGCTGGTGAGCAACCCGCGCTTCTGGTTCGGCATGCCGCACCGAATCCGCGTGGAGCTGGAAGGCATCATCGACGAGGTGACCTATGTGGTGAACCAGCAGGCCGAAGCCGCCAACCAGGCGGACCGCCAGCGCATAGAGGCTTCGGGCAAGAGCCGGATAATCGTCCTCGATTCCCAGCAGCGCGACGCCTGGCGCCAGGCCATGCGCCCGGTGTGGCAGCAGTTCGAGACGGCGATCGGCGCCGACGTAGTGAACGCGGCCCAGGCGGCCAACCGCAAGCGCCGCGAATGAGTCGGCCCAACCACCGGGCGCAGCGGCAGGGTACAACCTGCCGATCCTGGCACTGGGCCCGGCCCGGGCGGCTGGACTGCCCGCGTGATCGAGCCGGCCGGTGTGTGGGATTCATCCACCTACCGGGCGATCGCCTTCAACGGTTCTGCGCCATCAATTGCTGGCGCATCCTCAGGTTGTCCTCCAGCAACTGCCGCTGGCTGAACGCTTCGCGCAGCTGACTGCGCAGGTCGTCGGCGTCCCAGGGTTTGGTCAGGAAGCGGTAGACCACGCCCTGATTGACGGCCTTGAGGATGTTGACGACCTCGGTCGAACCACTCAGGACCATGCGGATGACATCCGGGTAGATGCCCCTGACCTGACGCAGGAAATCCACCCCGCTCATATCGGCCAGGCGCAGGTCGGTCAGCACCACATCCACCGGGTGGGTCGCCAGCAGGCTCAAGGCCTCGACGCTGCTGCTCGCGGTCAGGGTCCGGTAGTGCTCCAGACGCAATTCCCGCTGCAGGGCTCTGAGGATGCCGGGTTCGTCGTCGACCAACAGCAGGTAGTGTTCCCGATCGTCGGCCATCAGGGCCGGCAACTTGAGTTCGCTGCCCTCCTCGAGGAACTGCCGGCAAGCCTGGGGCGGCAGTGGCGGCGAATAGTAGTAGCCCTGCAGTTCGTCACAACCGGCCGTACGCAGGAAGCCCAGTTGCTCGGCGCTTTCGACCCCCTCGGCGATCACCTTGAAGCCCAGGTTGTGGCCGATGGAGATCATCGAGCGCACAAGCGAGGCGCTGTCCGGATCATTGTGGACATCGCTGACGAAGCTGCGATCGATCTTCAGCTCGCTGAAGGGAAAGCGCTTGAGATAGCCCAGCGACGAATAGCCGGTGCCGAAGTCGTCGATGGAGAAACGCAGGCCCATGGCAATCAGGGCGCGCATCTTGGCCAGCACCTGGTCGGCGTTGGTCATCAGCATGGTTTCGGTGACCTCCAGCTTGACCTGCGCCGGGGCCACCCCGTGCAGCTCGAGGGTCTGCCGCACGCGCTCGACGAACTCCGCGGCCATGAAGCTGATGGCCGAGAAGTTCACCGCGATACTGACGTTCAGCAGCAGGCTCTTCCAGGCCCGGAGCTGTCGGCAGACCGCATCGAACACCTGGAAATCCACACCGACGATCTGCCCGGTCTCCTCGGCCAGGGGAATGAATTCGTCGGGCATCACCGTCTTGCCGGCGTGGGTCCAGCGCACCAGGGCCTCGAAACCGCACAGGCGTCCATTGCGCAGATCCAGCTGGGGCTGGTAGACCACCTGGAACTCGTTGTTCTGCAGGGCGTGGCGAATATCGCGCTCCAGCAACAGGCGCCGCTGCATCTGCTCGTTCATCTGCGGGGTAAAGGCGCAGATGCGGTTGCGACCCTGGTGCTTGGCCTGGTACATGGCCGTATCGGCGTTGCGCAGCAGATTGCCGACATCGCTGCCATCGTCGGGGAAACAGCAGAAACCGATGCTGCAACTGACCACCACCTCCTGACCGTCGACCATCATGGGCTCGCCGATGGCCCGCATGAAGCGTTCCAGGCCGCCGAGGCGCTGGCCAAGTTGCCCATCATCGGCCAGCAGAATGACGAACTCGTCACCGCCCAGGCGTGCCACCGTATCGACTTCCCGGGCGCAGCCTTTCAGGCGGCTGGCGACCTGGACCAGCAACTGATCGCCGGCGCTGTGACCGAGGCTGTCATTGACCACCTTGAAGTGATCGATGTCCATGAATGCCAGGCTGAACTGACGGCCGCTGCGACCGGCGAAGGCGATGGCCTGGTGAATGCGGTCATTGAGCAGGTTGCGGTTGGGCAGCCCGGTCAGGCTGTCATGGTTGGCCTGATGCTCCAGTTCCTCCTGATAGTGCTTGGCCTCGGTGATATCGTGCAGGATGCCGCAGAAGTGGCTGACCTTGCCCCTATCGTTGACCACCGGGGCGACCCGCAGCTCGTTCCAGAAGGCCGAGCCATCCTTGCGGTAATTGCGCAGAATCGCCCGTCCTTCTTCCTCGGCCGCCAGCGCACGACGGATGTTGCCCAGCTCTGGCTGGTCCTGCTCCTGGCCCTGGAGAAAGCGGCAATTGCGCCCCAGCACTTCCTCTCTGCTGTAGCCGGTGATCCGCTCGAATGCCGGGTTGACGTAGACGATGGGCTGATCGGGCTGCTGCTGGTCGGTGATGACGATGGCGTTGACGCTGGCTTCCATCGCCTGGTTGCGGATGCGCAGCTCCAGGTCTCGCTCGCGCTGTTCGCTGACGTCCTGGGTTACCGCGATAGCCCCCTGCAGCACGCCCTGGTCGTCGAAGTAAGGCACTGCCGAGTTGAGAATGGTCTTGTGCCTGGCGTCGAAGGCCTGGATGTCGATCACCGCGTTGCGCCGCGCCTTACCCTCGCGCAGCGCCTGTGGCATCGGCCAGTCGTCCCCCTGCAGGGGCTCGCCGTTCTCGGCCCAGACGCCTTGGTAACGGGCATACTCGTTCAGCGCCATGGGCTGGGATCCGGCCCAGATCAGGCCGTTCTCGGGGTTGCTGAGGATCAGCCGGCCCTGGCTGTCGGTGACCGAGACGCCGACCGGCAGATTGTCGAGAATCTTGCGCAGCAAGGCTTCGCTCTGCACCAATGCCCGGGTGCGCTGCTCCACCAGCTGCTCCAGGCTCTCGAACAGGCGTACGCGCCCCAGGGCCATGGCCAGCTGGCGGCCGATCGAGGCCAGGGCATCGAGGGCGTCCTGCGGCCAGCTTTGCGCCTGGTTGCGTGCCACATTGAGCATGCCGATGGTTTCGCCGCCGAGCAGCAGCGGGATGCTGGCATGACAGCCTTCGCCCAGGCCGGCCAGGACCGGGCAGCCGCTGATATTGCTCGGCACCGCAAGACGATCGTTGAACCAGGCGTGGCGGCAGGGGCAGTCATCCGAGCAGGCACTCAGGCGCGCCAGGCTGTAACGCTCGCCGCGTCCCTGGGCACCGGCCACGCGTAGCCTCGTGCCAGCCGGGTCGGCAGCGCTGAGCAACAACCAGGCGCCAGCCGCATTGGGAAAATCGAGAATGTGTCCCAGGGCCATATCGATCACGTGGCGCTCGCTGTTGGCGTCGCTCAGGCCGCTGGTGAAGTGGAACAGGCAATTGAGCAGCGAGTTGCTGCGGGTCAGCTCGTCGTGCTTGGCCAGCAACTCGTGATTCAGGCGCACGCCCTGCTCGTAGGTGGAGATCAGCAGGTCGAGGATCTGCTGGCGCCCGGCCGTGATGAAATGACGCTCGCCCTCCAGCATCACCTCCACGCCCATCTGCACCCGTTCGTTGCTGCGCAGCTCCAGATTGACCAGGAAATAGCGAATGCGCGACATCAGGTACTTCTCGTCATAGGGCTTGACGATGAAGTTGTCGGCGCCGCAGGCCAGGCCATGTACCACGTCGCGGGCATCAGCCAGGCTGGTGACCAGAATCACCGGGATGCTGGCGGTGAGTTCATCGCCCTTGAGCCGGCGGCACAGCTCATAGCCATCCATCTTGGGCATGACGATGTCACTGATGACGATGGTGGGTCGGCGTTCGGCGATGCAGGCCAGCGCCTCTTCCCCGTTGCGCGCCAGGCGTACCTTGCAACCGGCCGACTCGAGCAGGAACTGCAGTTCGGTGGCCTGGGTCGGGCTGTCCTCGACGATGAGGATTTCCGCTTCGCTGAACATGGTCAGTCTCCTTCTGGACCCGTGCTGCGGGACACACTGCGTAAAGCGATCGAATTGAGCAACGCCGCCATGCCTTCCGGTGGCAGCACCTGGCACGCCGCCTGCAGCTTGATCGCCGCCAGCGGCATGGCGTCGATCACCGCGCTGGAAGGCTCCTGGGCAATGGTCAGGGCACCGCGCCGGCGCAACTCCGCCAGCCCTTCGGCGCCGTCCCGTCCCATACCCGACAACTGAATGCCTACCCCATGAACGCCCAGCTGTTGCGCCACCTGGCGAAACAGGTGGTCGGCCGAAGGGCAGTACAGCTCGCCGCTGGCGGCCTGCAACTGCGCGCGCAGCCCCTGGCCGACCCCCAGGTGGTGGCCGTCCGGGGCCAGGTAGAGCACGCCGGGCCGCAGCACCTGGCCGTGCTCGGCGACTCGCACCGAGAGGCGGCAGATGCTCGCCAACCAGTCACGAAAACTGCCCAGAAAGCCGATGGCGATATGCTGGGCCAGCAGCAAGGGCCAGGGCTGCTCGGCCAACGGCGACAGCAATGCCTTGAGCGCCACCGGACCGCCGGCCGATGCCGCGATGGCCACCAGCCGCGGAGCCGCAGGAATCGGCGAGGGACTGGCGGGGACCACGAGCGCCTTTTTCGCGCCCCGCGGACGCCGCACTATCTTCACCTGCACCATGCTGCGCAGGGTGCTCAGCAGCTCGGCGACACAGGCCTCGAAATTCGGCTCGCCCGGGCCCCTGGGCTTGTCCAGCACCGCCAGCGCCCCGGCCTCCAGGGCCTGCATGGCGGTCGCCGCGGCATAGGCGTCGGCACTGGCGGTGACCACGACCACCGGCAAGGCATGGCGTTCGAGAATTCGCGCCGTGGTTTCGTAACCGTCCATGCCGGGCATATGCACATCCATGGTGACGATATCGGGTCGGTAGCCTTCCAGCAGGCGCAAGGCCTGTTCGCCGCTGCTCGCCTCACGCACCTCGAAGCCTTCATGCTCGAGCACCGAGCGCAGCAGCAGTCGTATGACCGGTGAATCGTCGACGATCAGTACGCGTATCATCCCAGCCCCCTCAGATCAATCGACGAATCGCGTCCAGCAGGCTGTCCTGCTCGAAACCGCTCTTGACCAGGTAGGCGTTGGCACCGGCCTCCAGGCCGCGGGCGCGGTCCTCGGCCGAGTGCAACGCGGTGACCAGCACCACCGGGAGCTGCGACAGCTCATGGTCGCCGCGAATCCGACTGGTCAGGATGAAACCATCCATTCGTGGCATTTCGACGTCCGACACCAACAGATCGAATGCCCCCTGCCTGAGCGTGTTCCAGGCCTCCAGGCCATCGTTGGCGGTGGTCACCAGGTAACCGGCACCTTCGAGAATGGCCTTGAGCAAGCCGCGGGAGGTGAAGGAGTCTTCGGCGATCAGTATCCGCTGCGGCCCGTTGCCCTGGCGTTGAACCTGGTTGCTGGCGAGACTGCCGGAACCGACGGCCAGGGCACTGCGATAGAGATCGCCCGGATGCAGGATAGGCACCAGTTGGCCGTCGCCGAGCAGGGTCGCGCCGAGCAGATTGCGCACACGCACAAGCTGGCGCCCGAGGCTCTTGACGGTGATTTCCTGATCCCCCAGCAATTCGTCCACCTGCAACGCGAATCGCTCGCCCTGCACCTTGAGCAGCAGCAGCGTCAGCTCCTTTTCGGCGGGCTGCTGACTACCCAGACCGAGCACGTCGGCCAGCGCCCAGACCGCCAGCACCCGGCCATCGAATGCCAGCGTGGGCCGGTTCTCCAGGTTCCTGACCGCCTCGACCGGCAGCCGCAGGCAGCGCTCCACGGCCAACGCCGGCACGGCGAAGATGCGTTCGGCGTTGCGCACTATCACCGCGCGGAAGGTAGACAGGCTCATGGGCAAGTGCAGGCGGAAACAGGTGCCCTGGCCCGCTTGCGAATCCACTTCGATGCGTCCGCCGAGGCGCTCGACCGTCTCCTGGACGATGGCCATGCCCAGGCCGCGGCCCGACAGGTCGGTGATCAACGAACTGGTGGACAACCCGGAGCGAAAAATCAGCCGCTGGCGATCCGCGTCGCTCATCGACAACCACTGCTCCTGGCTGATCAGGCCCGTGCTCAAGGCCTTGGCTCTGAGCGCTTCCAGGGCGATACCGGCGCCATCGTCGCGCACCAGCAGCTCGAAGCGGTCGGCCGCTCTCTGCAACAACTCGACATGCAGCTGTCCAACCGCCGGCTTGCCGCCTGCTTGGCGCCGATCGGGGGTTTCCAGGCCATGGTCGATGGCATTGCGCAACAGATGAGTGAGCACGCTGCGCAGCTCGTCGAGGATGCGTTTGTCCACCTGCAGGTCGCTGAACTCCAGGTGCAGTTCGACACGCTTGCCGGCCGCAACGGCGAGGTCCTGCACCATGGCCGGCAAGCCCTCCATCAGGCTGCCGGCGGCCAGCAGCAGAACGCCCTGCAATTCGCCGGTATAGCTATCGCACAGCTGTGTCAGGCCCTGGGACAGGTGGCGCCCCGCCTTCTCCAGATGAGTCGCCTGGAAATGCAGACGGTCCAGTTGTGCCTCGCTCCACTGCTGGTACTCGAGCAGATTCTTGAGCGCATCGCGCGCGACGAGCGGCAGTGTTTCCAGCAGGTCGTGCAACAGTCGCAGGCTGCCGCCGCCGAGCAGGCGCTTGCCGCGCTGGGGGTCAATGGCGGCGGTGTGTTCGCGCAGGCGCCGGGCATAGGCCTGTGCTTCGAGCTTGTGCTGCAACAGGTTTTCGCTGTGAAACAACAGGCTGTCGAGACGCCGCGCAGACACCCGCAATGTGTCGGATTCGGCTGCCGGAGCCGGGCGCAGCGTCGACGGCGTCGGTGGCTGCACCTGCTCGCCCCGCGCGGCACTCTCCAGCAGCTCGCACCACTGCTCGGCCACCCCCTCCTCCGGCGCCTGGCCGGCATGCAGCTGCTGAACCGCGTGCAAGGCGCCGCGGCACAGTTCCACCCGCTCGGGGGTCAACGCCAGGCGCTCGCCGCGCACCGCCCCCAGCAGGCTTTCCCAGGCGTGACAGAGCCGCTCGATCGGCTTCAGGCCGACGGCGCGGGCGGCGCCCTTGAGGCTGTGCACCTCGCGGAACAGCGACTCTATGGCGTCGGCGCTGGCCTGGCTCTCGCGCCAGCTGGCCAGGGCATCGGCAAGCACCCCCAGGCGTTCGCCGGCCTCGATACGGAAACTCTCCAGCAGACGCTGCTGCAAGGCACTACGGTCGAGGCTCATGTCGGCCTCACAGCTTGAACTGGGCCACTAGGCCCTGCAGTTTCACCCCCAGTTCATGCAGACTGCGCGTGGCCTGGTCCATCTGCCGCGTGCCGCTGACGTTGCTCTGGCTGGCCTCGCGAATGCTGCTCATGGCGCTGGCCACCTGGTCCATGCCGACCATTTGCTGCTGGCTGGTGGCGGCGATCTGCAGCGCCATCTCGCTGGACTCGGCGATGCTGCCGTCCAGTGCGCGGATCGCCTCGCCGCTGCTCTGCGCCCGCGCATAGCCGTTTTCCACGGCCTTGCTGCCCTGCTCGGCCAGCAACACCGCCTTGGTCATGGCCTTCTGGATCTCGCCGAGGATGCCGCGTACCTGTGCGGTAGCCTGCTTCGACTGCTCGGCCAGGTGCTTGACCTCCTGGGCCACCACCGAGAAGCCCTTGCCGGTATCCCCAGCCTTCATCGCCTCGATCGAGGCATTGACCCCCAACAGGTTGGATTGCTCGGCCAGATCGCTGACCGAAGCCACGATCTCGCCGATGGCCTGACTTTGCTCGCCCAGGCGCATGATGCTTTCGGCCACCGCCTGCATCTGCTCGCGAATCTGCTCCATGCCCTTGAGCGCCTCCTCGACCGACTGGCGTCCGCCCTGGGCCACCTGGCGAGTCCTAGTGGTACTCTCGGCCACGGCCTGAGCCTTGCCACTGGCCAGTACCGCGGTCTGTTTGACCTCGTCCACGGTGGTGACGATCTCGCTGATCGCCGTGGCCGTTTCCTGGGTGTTGGTGGCCACCTGGCTGGTGGCCGCCAAGACCTCCTCGCTGGACGAGGCGAGTACCGCGATGCCCTCGTTGAGCTCGCCCACCAGGTGACGCAGGTTGCCGAGCATGGTGGCGAAGGCATTGCCCAGCACATCCTGCTCGGATACCGGCTGGCTGTCCTGGCTCAGGTGGCCCTGCGCCAGGTACTCGGCCTTGGCAGCCAGGGCCAGCAGATAGCGGCTCATCTGTGCGAAGGCCTGAGACAATCGCCCGACCTCGTCTCGGCGACTTTCATCGCGCAGTTCTCTGGGTATCTCTCCGCGGCTGATCCGCTCGGCCATGAGGGTCAGGTGCGCCAGGGGCTGGGCGATATGCCGACTCAGCTGCCAGGCCATGAGAATGCCGAACAACAGCACTACGGCCCCTATCGACAGCTGCTCCAGGCGCTGGCGCTCCACCGACTGCGCCGCCTGGGTCAGGCCCGCGCGTACATTGCTCTCGGTCAGCTCGGCCAGACGCCGCCCCAGCGCGTCGATGCGCTCCATGCGCTCGCGCTGAACCCCCAGCGCCAGGTCCCTGGCCTGTTCCAGCTGGCCATCCCGAATCAGCGGTATGAGTTGTTGGTCGCGGGTCTGGACGAAGGCGTTACGGACGCTGATGAGTTGATCGAGCAGCAGGCGAATTTGGTTGTCATCTCCCAGGCCATCGAACAGGTCTTCGAACAGACGATCGTTGGCTTGCGACAAGGCCTCGATCGCGCGCTCGTGCTGGCGCAGTGCGTCATCTTGCCGCCCGTTGGCCATCGCCTGCAGCAATTCGGCGCGCTGGCTGATGACGTTGATACGCAGTTCCTTGACCCTGGCCACCCGCTCGAAACTGCTCTGGAACAGCTGGGCCTCGGTCTGCTGCAGGGTGGTGAAATGCTGCAGCGAACTGAACAACAGTGCACCGAAACCGACTATGAGTAGGGCAAAAGCCATCACCAGCTTGCTGCCGATACGTAGATTGGCGATATTTCCCAGCATTCTCGTTTCTCCTTAGTTCCCGGCATTACCGCGTGTACCGATGCTCTGCGACCCAGCTCAGAGCTTGAATCGACCCGCCAGCCCCTTGAGCTTCATGCCCAGCTCATGCAAGTTGCGCGTGGCCTGATCCATCTGTCGCGTGCCGCTGACGTTGCTCTGGCTGGCTTCACGAATGCTGCTCATGGCGTTGGCGACTTGATCCATGCCGACCATTTGCTGCTGGCTGGTGGCCGCGATCTGCAGCGCCATCTCGCTGGACTCGACGATGCTGCTGTCGAGGGCGCGGATCGCCTCACCGCTGGACCGCGCCCGTGCGTAGCCGGCCTCCACCGCCTTGCTGCCCTGCTCGGCCAGCAGCACCGCCTTGGTCATGGCCTTCTGGATTTCGCCGAGAATTCCCCGCACCTGGTTGGTGGCCTGCTTCGACTGCTCGGCCAGGGCCTTGACCTCTTGGGCCACCACCGAGAAGCCCTTACCGGTCTCACCGGCGCGCATCGCCTCGATCGAGGCGTTGACCCCGAGCAGGTTGGACTGCTCGGCCAGGTCGCTGACCGAAGCCACGATCTCGCCGATGGTCTGGCTCTGCTCGCCCAGGCGCATGATGCTCTCGGCCACCGCCTGCATCTGCTCGCGAATCTGCTCCATGCCCATGAGCGCCTCATCCACCGCCTGGCGACCGCCTTGGGCAACCTCACGGGTATGTGCGGTGCTGTCGGCCACCGAGCGCGCCTTGCCACTGGCCAGCACCGCGGTCTGCTTGACCTCATCCACAGTGGTGACGATCTCGCTGATGGCCGTCGCGGTTTCCTGAGTGTTGGTGGCCACCTGACTGGTAGCCGCCAGCACTTCCTCGCTGGAGGTGGCCAGTACGGCGATGCCTTCATGGAGCTCCCGAATGACTTGCTTGAGACTCATCAGCATGCGTTTGAAAGCCTGCCCCAACTGGTCTCGTTCGGAAGATACGGCGATCTGCACCGTCAAGTCGCCGGCGGCTATGCACTCCGCACTCTCAGCCAGCCGCTGCAGGTTATTGCGCATGGTGGCAAACGCGCAGCCCAGTACATCCCGCCCTGATACCGGCTGATCGTCCCGTCCCAACTGACCTTGGGCAAGCAACTCAGCCTTGCCGGCGAGGTTTAGCAAGTACTGGCTCATCTGGGCGAAGGCCTGGGCCAACCGCCCGACCTCGTCACGGCGTCCCCCGCTATTCAGCTCTCCAGGGATTTCTCCACGACTTATCTGCTCGGCAACCTCGGTCAGGTGCGCCAACGGCTGAGCGATGTGCCGGCTAAGTTGCCAGGCCAGGATGATGCCGAACACCAGTACGGCCAGCCCGATCAGCGAAAGTTCCATACGCTGATATGCTCCTTGCTCTCTGGCTCGCACCACGGCCTGATCCATGGCCCGCTCGGTCAGTTCGGTCAATCGCTGTCCAATTTCGTTGATCTGCACCATTCTCTCGAGCTGCACGCCGAGCGCCAGCGCTTCCGCTTGCCGCAACTGACCGTTGCGGATGAATGGGAGCAACTGCTGGTCGCGAGTCTGCACGAATGCGCTGAGCACGCTGAACAGCTGATCGAGCAGGCCACGAATCTGACTATCCGCCGCTATGTCGGCGCGAAGTTCGTCAAACAGGCGGTCGCTAGCCCTTGCCAGCTGCGAGATCGTCTTCTCCCGAGCGTTCAGGCCCTCGCCCTGTATATCGGCCATGGCTTGCAACAACTCGGCACGCTGGGCGGTGATGTTTATGCGCAACTCCTTGACCTTGGATATTCGCTGGAAATTTCGCTGAAATAGCTTGACCTCGGCCTCTTGCAGTTCAGCAAAATGTGCCAACGAGGTGATTAGGAGGGCGCCAAACCCCAGAATAAGGGCAGCGAAAACGATGACCAGTTTGCTACCAATTCGCAGATTGGCGACTCTCTCCAGCATGCTCGCTCCTCCTTTCAGCCGGGCCACACCTGCGCCCCCGCACTCCGTGCTAATCATGGTTGCCATCGCTCTGTAGAGTGAACTTACCCGCCAAACCCTTGAGCTTCATGCCCAGCTGATGCAGGTTGCGCGCCGCCAGATCGACCTGCTGGGTACCGCCTACGTTGTCCTGGCTGGCCTGGCGGATGCTGGCCATGGCCGTGACGATCTGGTCCATGCCGACCATCTGCTGCTGGCTGGTGGCGGCGATCTGCAGGGCCACCTCGCTGGACGCCTCGATGTTGCTGCTCAGGGTGCGAATGGCCTCGCCGCTGGACTGTGCCCGTTCGTAACCGGTCTCCACCGTCTTGCTGCCCTGCTCGGCCAGCAGCACCGCCTTGGTCATGGCCTTCTGGATCTCACCGAGGATGCCGCGCACCTGGGCAGTGGCCTGCTTCGACTGCTCGGCCAGGGCCTTGACCTCCTGGGCCACCACCGAGAAGCCCTTGCCGGCCTCGCCCGCCTTCATCGCCTCGATCGAGGCGTTGACCCCGAGCAGATTGGACTGCTCGGCCAGGTCACTGACCGTGGCCACTATCTCGCCGATGGTCTGGCTCTGCTCGCCCAGGCGCATGATGCTCTCGGCCACCGCCTGCATCTGCTCGCGGATCTGCTCCATGCCCCTGAGGGCTTCCTCCACCGCCTCGCGCCCGCTCAACGCCACCTGGCGGGTGCGCTCGGTACTCTCGGCCACCGTCTGCGACTTGCTGCCGGCCAGCACTGCGGTCTGCTTGACTTCCTCGACCGTGGTGACGATTTCGCTGATGGCCGTGGCGGTTTCCTGGGTGCTGGTGGCCACCTGGCTGGTGGCGGCGAGAATTTCCTCGCTGGAGGAGGCCAATACGCTGATGCCTTCGTTCATTTCCCGCACCAGTTCGTGCAGGTACTGGCTCATGTCGACGAACGCCTGGGACAGGCGCCCCACCTCGTCCCGGCGCTCACTGGCGGCCACTTCCTTGGGGATTTCACCGCGACCGATGCGCTCGGCCAAGGCGGTCAGGTGCGCGAGCGGCTGGGCGATATGTCTGCTCAGCAGCCAGGCTAGCAAGGCACTGGCACCGACCAGCAGCAGGCTCAGGCGCCATACCTGATCGCGTTGCATCTGCAGCGCCTGGCGGGAGTGCGCCAGGGCAGCGGCGACGCGACTATCGGTGAGTCTGGACAACTCCAGACCCAGCTCATGAATCCGGTTCATGCGCTCCAGTTGCACGCCCGCACTCAACTGGCGAGCCTGCTCGAAGGCGCCCGCACGGATCAGGTTCAGCTGCTGCTCGCGGGTCTGCGCCAAGACGGCGCGCACCGCCAGCATGTCCTCCAGGGTACTGGCGAACTCCTCGTCCTCGCCGGCCGCCTCCTGCAGGCGCGTGACCAAACGATCGTTCTCCGAGGTACGTCGACGGATGGCGTCCTCTATGCTCGCCAGCTCGGCCTGTGCCTCCTGGTTGATGACCTGCATCAGGTCGGTACGCTGAGCCGCGATATTCAGACGCAGCTCCTTGACCTCCGAGACTCGCTGATAGTGTCGGCGGAACTGCTGTTCCTCGACATCCTGCAGGCTGGCGAAGCGCTCCAGGCTGCTGAACAGCAAGGCGCCGAAGCCGACAATCAGCACCACGAAGGCGGCGATCAGCTTGCTGCCGATACCCAGGTTGAGAAACCTGCCCATCCCGATCTCCTTGATTGTTAATCCTCGGCCATCACCCGCAACTGGGGATCGGCCAACAGGCGTGCGCCATCGAGCACCGTACATTGCTCGGCCGTCACCCCCAGCAGGTAGGCGGCGCGCACACCGGTCAGATTGGCCAGTTCGGTCTGCAACTCTGTCCGGCGCAGACGCGAAGTTCCCTGAACCCGGTCGACCAGCAGGCCGAATTCCATCTGCGCATCGCGCAGTATCGCCATGAAGTTCTTGTCGGCCAGGCCGCTCAGGGGCAGTTCGAACAGCACCCGCAGATCCAGCAGGGAGACGATGTGCCCGCGCACATTGACGATGCCCAATACATAGGGCGGCGTTCCCGGCAGCGGCGTGTACTGCGCCAGCGGCAGTACCTCGGCGACGTGCTCGCTCTCGATGGCGTAATGCTCGCCGCCGAGGCTGAAGCTCAGCACTTCGAGCCAGTCTTCGTCCTGTTCCTGCGCCAGGGGCGCGGCCCATTGCCGGCTGCGTGCCTGCAGGCGCCGGTCTCGTTCCTCGGGGTCGAGGGCGAACCCCTCGGCCAGACGCCGTTCGAACTGGGCCAGACGTTGATGAATCTGTTCCCAGCGCTGTTGATCCTTCAGGGACTCGGACATGGGCAGCCTCCCTCCTGCAGTTGCTGACACAGACGCAGCAGCTGGCCGCAACTCAGCCCGTCGCCCAGCGGCAGCGGCGCTTGCGCGTCCTCGGCCTCAAGCAGCTCGCGGCAGACCCGCAGGGCCTTGTCGCTGGCCTCGGCGCGGCCCAAGGCGCGCAACAGGCGGGCGCGCAGGAAGTGGCCAAGGATAAACGCGGGATCCAGGTACAGCGCCTTTTGCACTGCCAGCAGGGCCGCCGTGACTTCATCCTGCTGCTGAGCCAGTAACGCCTGCAGCCAATACGCCGCCGGTGCACTGGAATCCAGGGCCAGGGCACGCTGCAGCCAGTCGCCGGCCTGTACAAGCTCGCGCTGGTCTGCGCAAAGCCGTGCCAGCGCCAGATAGGCCTGGTGTTGCTGCAGCTGACTGAGCCCTGGTTCGCGTAGATAGCTGAGCAGCGCCTCACGCGCCTGCACCGGGCGGCCAGCGGCCTGGGCCTGACCGGCAAGCTGCCAATCGCGCTCGGCCTGGCCCTCACGGGGCGCTTGCAGCCTGTGCACCTGAGCGCTCTCGGCGGCGGGGCGGATGGCCGCAGGCGGACTTGGCAGCGGCGCCAGTGGCGGTGGGCAAGAGCCCGCCGGCTGACCAACCGCGGGCAACGTCGGCAATGCCGGAGCGAAGCCGGCCGGCAAGGCCGGCGGTCCCTCGCCAACCGCTTGGCGAGCGCCGGCCCGCAATGCGTAGTTGCTACCTGCCCAGTGCCCGTTCAAGCCCGCCTGGGTGGCCAGGCCCGCCTCCACCGCGCTCAGCAGCAGCAGCCCCTCGCCGCTCAGGCTGGCCAGCAGACGCCGCAGCGCGGCCAGGGCCCGGGCCGGCGAGAAGTACATCAGCACATTGCGGCACAGGATCAGGTCGGCGTCGGCCAGGGCCGGCGCCAGCCGCGCATCGGCCAGGTTGTATGGCAGGAAACGGATACGCCCGCGCCAGGCCGGACGCACCCGCCACTGCCGGCCCTCGGCCTGAAAATAGCGGTTGCGAAACCCTTCGTCGCTGCTGCGAAAGGCGTTGCGGCCATAGACGGCCTGCTCGGCGCGGGCGAGAAAGCCGGTGTTGATGTCGCTCGCGACCAGCTCCAGCGACCACTGCTCGCGCTCCTCGCCGAGCAGCTCGTCAAGCAGGAACAGCAGGCCATAGGCCTCCTCGCCGGTGCAGCAGCCGGCGCTCCACAGGCGCAGGTGGTGCCGTCCGGCGGCACGCCGACGCGCCAGCAGCGGTTGCAGGTGCGCCACGCGCAGCCAATCGAATGCCTCGAGGTCGCGGCGGAAATAGGTCTCGCCGACGGTGAAGGCCGGGACCAGCTGCTGCACCCGGGAGGCGTCCCAGTCGGAGAAGGCCAGCTCCTGCAGCCAGCGCGGTACATCCGCCACCTGCTGATCGAACGCCAACTGCTGCAGGCGGCGCAACAGGTCGGCGCTGCGCGGGCCGGTAAAATCCATGCCCAGGTGCTGCAATACCTTGTGGCTCAGGGCCGCCAGCAGGCGCGGCGAGCAATCGGCCTCAACTCGCGCCATCATCGCCAGCCTCCCGGGCCGCCAGCAGCGCCTCCAGCCGATCCTCGTCGGCCTGACTGAGCAGTTGCTCGACATCCTGAATCAGCAGCAGCCCCTCGCCGCTGCGCACTGCACCACGCAACAGGCCGGAGGGCACCCGCGGGTCAGGTGCCGGGGTGAAGTCGGCGACCCCGCAGCTGCTGGCCGCTTCCACCCGCTCCACCGGCAGGAGCAGTTCCCGGGTGCTGCTGGTCAGCCAGATGAAGGGTTGCCACAAGGCTAGCGGCGGCGCGTTCCAGCCGAAACGACGGGCCAGGTCCACCACCGGCAGCAGTTGACCGCGCAGGTTGACCAGGCCGCAAATCGTCTCTGGCGCCCCCGGTAAAGGGGTGCAGTGCAGCGCCGGAAGTACCCGCACCACCTGGGCGAGGGCGACCGCGAGAGGCTGACCGGCGAGCCAGAATGGCAATACCGGGTATCTGTCCATAGACCAGTCCTTGTACCGTGCTCTAGTACTCAGTTAGTACCCTAGCTCAGACTTGGACGCCGTCCAGTGGCCAGACGACAAAGGCGCAGCGGCCGGAATAGACGGCTAGCGCGGCTCCGGTCCGACCGTTGGCGGGAGACCCGGCCAGCCGCCGCCCAGGGCGGCGATCAGCTGCACGCTGGCGCTCAGGCGGCTGCCGAGCAGGGTCAGGCGTGTGCGCTCGTTGCTCAGGGTGGTGGCCTGCACGCCGACCACGCTGTTGAAGTCCACCGTGCCGGCGCGGTACTGGTTCTCGATCAGGCGCAGCGACTCGCGCGCCGCCTCCAGCGCCTGCTGCTGCACGCCCGCCTCCTGCTCCAGCACGCGCAGCTGCACCAGCTGGTCCTCGACCTCGCGGAAACTGTCGAGCACGGCCTGGCGGTACTGCGCCACCGTCCGCTCGTAGGCCGCTTCGCTGCGCGCCAGCTCGGCGCGGCGCGCGCCGCCGTCGAACAGGCTCAGGGCCAGGTCCGGGCCGAGCGACCAGAAACGATTGGGCAGGCTGACCCAGTGGGCGAAGCTGCTGCCGCGGTAGCCACCGCTGGCCGACAGGCTCAGGTCCGGGTACCAGGCGGCCTCGGCCACGCCGATCTCGGCGTTGGCGGCGATCACCCGGCGTTCCGCAGCGGCCACGTCGGGGCGGCGTTCCAGCAGCTGCGAGGGCACGGCCAGCGGGACACTGGGCAGCGCCGGCAACTGCTCGACGGCGGTGATGCTCAGCTCGCTGGGCGGCACGCCGGCCAGCACGGCGATCGCATGCTCCAGCTGCGCGCGCTGCCACTCGAGGTCGATGGCCTCGGCCTCGGTGCCGCGCAGCTGGGTCAGTGCCTGGGTGACATCCGACCTTGGCACTATGCCGGCGCGGTACTGGTTCTCGGTCAGGCGCAGCGCACGGGCATAGGCCGATACCGTGGCGTCAAGCAGGCGCCGCTGCTCGTCGAGCACGCGCAGCTGCAGGTAGTTCTGCACCAGCTCGGCCTGCAGGCTGAGGCGCAGCGCGGCGAAGTCGGCGGCGCTGGCCTCGAAGCCGGCCTGGCTCGATTCCAGCGAGCGGCGCAACATGCCCCAGACATCCAGCTCCCAGGCGGCATTCAGGCCCAGCTCGTAGCCGTTGGCGACGCCGCCGGCGTTGTCGCTCGAGCTGCTGCCGGCGCCCTGCCCGCCCCGGCTTGCCGCAGCGCTGGCCGCCAGGGTCGGCGCGAAGGCGGCCCGGGCGCCGCGCACCAGGGCTCGGGCCTGGCGGTACTGGGCGGCGCTGGCGGCGAGGTTCTGGTTGTCCAGGTTCAGGCGGGCGACCAGCGCGTTGAGTTCGGCATCGCCATACAGCTCCCACCAGGCGCCGCGCGCCAGGGCATCGGCGGGCGCGGCCTGGGTCCAGCCCGCGACCGGCTTGAACTGCGCCGGCGTGTTCAGGTCCGGGCGCCGGTAGTCCGGACCCAGGTTACAGCCGGCCAACAGCAGGCTCAGGGCGATCAGGCCCAGGGAACGTCGGGTGGGCATCACAGGCTTCATAGCGGGGTTTCCAGGGCGGCATCGCTGCGCACGCCGCGCCAGCGGTTGACCCGGTGGCGCAGGCGGTCGAGGTAGAGGTAGACCACCGGGGTGGTGTAGAGGGTCAGCAGCTGGCTGAGGATCAGCCCGCCGACGATGGTGATGCCCAGCGGCTGGCGCATCTCGGCGCCCTCGGCGCTGCTCAGCATCAGCGGCAAGGCGCCCAGCAGCGCCGCCAGGGTGGTCATCATGATCGGCCGGAAGCGCAGCAGGCAGGCGCGGCGAATCGATTCCTGCGGGCTGAGGCGCTCGCCGCGTTCGAGCTGCAGGGCCAGGTCGATCATCAGGATGGCGTTCTTCTTGACGATGCCGATCAGCAGGAACAGCCCGAGCAGTGAGATCAGGCTGAACTCGGTATGCAGCAGCTGCAGGGCGAGCAAGGCGCCGACCCCGGCCGAGGGCAGTGTGGAGAGGATGGTCAGCGGGTGGATATAGCTCTCGTAGA
This sequence comes from Pseudomonas zhanjiangensis, assembly GCF_041027545.1. Lineage (NCBI taxonomy): Bacteria > Pseudomonadati > Pseudomonadota > Gammaproteobacteria > Pseudomonadales > Pseudomonadaceae > Pseudomonas > Pseudomonas zhanjiangensis. The sequence goes on from NZ_JBFTEG010000018.1 coordinate 52,189, forward strand.
GCACCCCGAGGACGATATACACCACCACCAGGGCCAGCAGGATCATCCACGGCTGGTTCTGCTGGGTCTGCTGGAAGGCGCCGCCGGTGCCGCCCAGCACGCCCTGCACCTCGCTGGGCAGATTGAGCCGCGCCACCGCCCGCTCGATCGCCTGGGTCGCCTGCTCCAGGCTGACCCCTTCGGCCACGGCGAAGCCGATGTTCTCGGCGGCGAACTGGCCCTGGTGGTTGACCCTATCCTCCTCGATGCTGCGCTCCCAGTGGGCGAAGCTCGACAGCGGCACGCGCTCGCCGGCGGCGGTGATCAGCTGGATCTGGCCCAGCGCCTCGGGGTGCTGGGCGTACTGCGGGTTGATCTCCAGCACCACGCTGTACTGGTTGAGGCTGGAGTAGATGGTCGACACCTGGCGCTGGCTGAAGGCGTTGTTGAGCACGCCGGTGACCATGGCCATGTCGACGCCCAGGCGTTGGGCCTGGGCGCGGTCGACCTGCAGGCGGATCTGCTGGGCACCCTCGGTTTCCTGGGCGTCGATATCGGTCAGCTCGGGCAGCGCGCGCAGGACCTCGCGCACCCTGGGCAGCCACTGGCGCAGCAGGTCGAGATCGGCCGACAGCAGCATGAACTCGTTCTCCGAGCTGCGCCCCTCGCGCCCGCCGATCTGCAGGTCCTGGTCGGGCATCAGGAACAGCCGCCCGCCCGCCACCTTGGGCAGGGTCTTGCGCAGGCGCAGGATCACCTCCTGGGCCGACAGCTGGCGCTCGGCCACCGGCTTGAGTCGCACCAGCACGAAGGCATTGTTGATCCCGCCGATGCCGCCGATGAAGCCGGCCACGCTGTCCACCGCAGGGTCCGCCAGCAGTGCGCGGCGGAAGGTTTCCATCTTCGGCTGCATGACCTGGAACGACAGGCCGTCGTCGCCGCGCACGAAGCCGATCAGCTGGCCGGTGTCCTGCTGCGGCATGAAGGTCTTGGGCACGCTGACGAACAGAAAGAGGTTCAGGGCGATGGTCGCCAGCAGGCTGAGCAGCATCAGCAACGAGTGGTTCAAGGCCCAGTCCAGGCTGCGCTGGTAGGCGCCCAGCACCCGCGCCTGCAGCCGCGCACCCAGGGCTTGCCAGCGGCCCGGCTGCTGCTCGGCCCGGGCGCCGCGCAGCCAGCGGGCGCAGAGCATCGGCGTCAGGGTCAGCGAGACCAGCAGGGAGATGACGATGGCCACCGCCAGGGTGATGGAGAACTCGCGGAACAGCCGCTCGACGATGCCGCCCATGAACAGGATGGAGACGAACACCGCGACCAGCGACAGGTTCATCGCCAGCAGGGTGAAGCCCACCTCGCGGGCGCCCTTGAAGGCCGCGACCATGGGCGTCTCGCCGGCCTCGATGTGCCGCGAGATGTTCTCCAGCACCACGATGGCGTCGTCCACCACCAGGCCGGTGGCGATGATCAGCGCCATCAGCGACAGGTTGTTGAGGGAAAAGCCCAGCAGGTACATGGCGGCGAAGGTACCGACCAGCGACACCGGCACCGCCAGCGCCGGGATCAGCGCCGCCCGCCAGCGGCCGAGGAAGGCGAACACCACCAGGATCACCAGGGCCACGGCGATCAGCAGGGTGCGTTCGGCCTCGTGCAGGGTGGCACGGATCACCGGCGAGCGGTCCATCGCCACCTGCAGGTCGACGCTGGCCGGGATCACCGCGCGCAGCGCCGGCAGCTGCTCGCGGATGCCGGCGATGGTCTCGATGATATTGGCCCCGCTCTGCCGGTTGATCACCAGCAGCACGGCCTGCTGGTCGTTGAAGAAGCCGCTGTTGTAGCGATCCTCCACGCTGTCCGTGACCGTCGCCACGTCGCCCAGGCGCACCGCCGCGCCGTCCTGGTAGCGGATGATCATGGGCAGGTAGTCGGCGGCCTGCTCCAGCTGGTCGCTGGCCTGCAGCTGCCAGTGGCGCTGGGCGTCCTCCACCGCGCCCTTGGGCCGCTGCACGTTGGCCGCGACTATGGCCTGGCGCACCTCGTCCAGGGCGATGCCGTACTGGTCGAGCAGGCGCGGCTCCAGCGCCACGCGCACCGCCGGCAGCGAGCTGCCGCCGATCGACACCTCGCCGACCCCGCCGACCTGCGCCAGCTTCTGCGCCAGGATGGTCGAGGCGACGTCGTACAGCTGGCCTTTGCCCAGCACCTCGCTGGTCAGCGACAGCACCATGATCGGCGCCTGCGACGGGTTCATCTTGCGGTAGCTCGGCATGCTGCGCATGCCGCTGGGCAGCAGTTCGCGCGCCGCGTTGATCGCCGCCTGCACCTCCCGCGCCGCGGCGTTGATGTCTCGGTCCAGGTCGAACTGGATCATGATCCGCGTGCTGCCCTGGCTGCTGCGGCTGTTCATCTGGCTGATCCCGGCGATGGTGCCGAGCGAGCGTTCCAGCGGCGTGGCCACGCTGGAGGCCATGATCTGCGGGCTGGCGCCGGGCAGGCTGGCCTGCACGGTGATGGTCGGAAAGTCCATCGCCGGCAGCGGCGCCACCGCCAGCAGGCCGAAGCTGACGCCGCCGACCAGGAGGATGGCCAGGCTCAACAGCAGGGTCGCCACCGGCCGGCGGATGAAGGGCGCGGACAGGTTCATCGCTCGACGACCAGGCCCGCCGCGCTGCGCCCGCTCAGGCGCCGCGCCAGGCGATCGAAGTACAGGTAGATCACCGGCGTGGTGAACAGGGTCAGCAGCTGGCTGAGCAGCAGCCCGCCGACCATCACCAGACCCAGCGGCTGGCGCAGCTCGGCGCCGGAACCGCTGGCCAGCATCAGCGGCACGGCGCCGAACAGCGCGGCCAGGGTGGTCATCAGGATCGGGCGGAAACGCAACAGCGCAGCGCGGTAAATTGCCTCTTCCGGGTCCATGCCCTGCTGGCGTTCGGCCTCCAGGGCGAAGTCGATCATCATGATCGCGTTCTTCTTGACGATGCCGATCAGCAGGATGATGCCGATGATGGCGATCAGGCCCAGGTCGTTGCCGGTCAGCAGCAGCGCAAGCAAGGCGCCGACGCCGGCCGACGGCAGGGTCGAGAGGATGGTGATCGGGTGGATGTAGCTCTCGTAGAGCACGCCGAGGACGATGTACATGGTGACGATGGCCGCCAGGATCAGCAGCAATGTGCTCGACAGCGAGGCGCGGAACGCCTGGGCCGCGCCCTGGAAGCGGGTCTGGATGCCGGCCGGCAGGCCGATCTCGTGCTGCACCCGCTCGATCGCCGCCACCGCCTCGCCGAGCGAGACGTCCGGGGCCAGGTTGAACGACAGCGTGGCCGCAGGGAATTGGCCGATGTGGTTGACCAGCAGGCTGGCCGCGCGCTCCTTGACCCGTGCCAGCGACGACAGCGGGATCTGGCTGCCGTCGGCGCCGGCCACGTGGATCTGGCGCAGCGCCGCCGGGCCAATGCTGCCGGCGTTCTGGCTCTGCAGCACCACCCGGTACTGGCTGGCCTGGGTGTAGAGGGTGCTGATCTGGCGCTGGCCGAAGGCGTCGTAGAGCGCGTCGTCGATGTCGGCGATGCTCACCCCGAGGCGCGCGGCGGCGTCGCGGTCGATCGCCAGGTAGACCTGCAGGCCGCGGTTCTGCAGATCGCTGGCGACGTCGCTGAGCACCGGCTCGCGGGCCAGGGCATCGACCAGCCTGGGCACCCACTGTTCGAGCAGGGCCAGGTCCGGGGACTCCAGGCTGAACTGGAACTGGGTGCGGCTGACCCGGTCCTCGATGGTCAGGTCCTGCACCGGCTGCAAATACAGCTCGATGCCAGGCAGGCGCGCCAGGTGCGGGCGCAAGCGCTCGATCACCTGGCTGGCGCTCAGGTCCCGTTCGGCATGGGGCTTGAGGTTGATCAGCAGGCGGCCGCTGTTGAGGGTCGGGTTGTCGCCGTCCACGCCGATGTAGGACGACAGGCTGGCCACCGCCGGGTCCTGCAGGATGACCTCGGCCAGGCGCTGCTGGCGTTCGCTCATGGCGCGGAAGGAGATCGCCTGCGGCGCCTCGGAGATGCCCTGGATCACGCCGGTGTCCTGCACCGGGAAGAAGCCCTTGGGCACGGCCAGGTACAGCACCACGGTCAGGCCCAGGGTGGCGATGGCCACCAGCAGGGTCAGGCCCTGGCGTGCCAGCACCCACTTCAGGCAGGTCCCATAGCGCGCGATCAGGCCGTCGATGAAGGCGCCGCTGGCCCGGTAGAAACGCCCTTCGCCCTCGCCCTGCTCGGCCTTGAGCAGGCGCGCGCACATCATCGGCGTCAGGCTCAGGGAAATCAGCAGCGAGATCAGGATGGCCACCGCCAGGGTGATGGCGAATTCGCGGAACAGCCGGCCGACCACGTCGGCCATGAACAGCAGCGGGATCAGCACGGCGATCAGCGACAGGGTCAGCGAGATCAGGGTGAAGCCGATCTGCCTGGCGCCCTTGAGCGCGGCGTTGAGTGGCGTCTCGCCCTGCTCGAGGTGGCGGGCGATGTTCTCCAGCATGACGATGGCATCGTCCACCACGAAGCCGGTGGCGATAGTCAGGGCCATCAGGGTCAGGTTGTTGAGGGTGAAGCCGGCCAGGTACATGACAGCGAAGGTGCCGATCAGCGACAGCGGCACCACGATCGAGGGGATCAGGGTGGCCGAGAGCTTGCGCAGGAACAGGAAGGTCACCAGCACCACCAGGGCGATGGCCAGCAGCAGCTCGTGCTGCACGTCCTTCACCGCGGCGCGGATGGTCTGGGTGCGGTCGGTCAGCAGGCGCACCTCGATGCTGGCCGGCAGGCCCTCGGTGAGGCTCGGCAGCAGGGCCTGGATGCGCTCGACCACCTCGATCACGTTGGCGCCCGGCTGGCGCTGGACGTTGACCAGCACCGTCTCGCTGCGGTCGGCCCAGGCCGCCAGGCGCAGGTTCTCGGCGCCATCATTGATCTCGGCGACATTACCCAGGCGCAGGGCCGCGCCGTCCTGGTAGCTGAGGATCAGCTCGCGGTATTCCTGCGGCGACGTCAACTGGTCGTTGGCGTCGAGCTGCGAGACCCGGGTCGGGCCGTCGAAGTTGCCCTTGGGCTGGTTGACGTTGCTCGCGGTGATTAGCCTGCGCACGTCGCTCAGGTTGAGGCCGTAGGCGGCCAGGGCCTCGGGATTGACCCGGATGCGGATCGCCGGGCGCTGGCCGCCGGCCAGGGTGACCAGGCCGACGCCGGTGGTCTGCGCCAGCTTCTGCGCCAGGCGGGTGTCGACTAGGTCGTAGACCTGCGGCAGCGGCAGGCTGGCGGAGCTGACCGCCAGGGTCAGCACCGGGGTGTCCGCCGGGTTGACCTTGTTGTACACCGGCGGCGCCGGCAGGTCGCCGGGCAGCAGGTTGCTTGCGCCATTGATCGCCGCCTGCACCTCCTGCTCGGCGACGTCCAGCTCCACCTCCAGGTTGAAACGCAGGGTGATCACCGAGGCGCCACCGGAACTGGTCGAGGACATCTGCTGCAGGCCGGCCATCTGGCCGAACTGGCGCTCCAGCGGCGCGGTCACCGCGCTGGTCATCACCTCCGGGCTGGCGCCGGGGTACAGGGTCAGCACGCGGATGGTCGGGTAATCCACCTCCGGCAGCGCCGCCACCGGCAGCAGGCGGTAGGCGATCAGGCCGCTGAGGAAGATCGCCAGCATGATCAGGGTGGTGGCGACCGGCCGCAGGATGAACAGGCGCGAGGCGTTCATGCGTCCTCGCGCCCCATAGGCACGGCCTGCACGGTGGCCGGCGCCTCAGCGTCACCGAGCACCTCGACCAGGCTGCCGTCGCGCAGCCGGTCGGTGCCTTCGAGCACCAGGCGCTCGCCGGGCTCGACGCCGCGCTCGACCAGGGTCGACTCGCCGTCGCTGGGCCCGACCACGATCGGCCGGACCTGCACCTTGCTGTCGCCATCGACCACATAGACGAAGGTGCCGCGCGCGCCGAACTGCACCGCCGCGGCGGGAATCAGATTGACCTGCTCGCGCACCTGCACGCGCAGGCGCACGTTGACGAACTGGTTGGGAAACAGCAGCTCCTCGGCATTGTCGAAGCGCGCCTTGAGCTTGACCGTGCCGGTGGCGGTGTCGATCAGGTTGTCCAGGCTGGCCAGCTGGCCTTCGGCCAGCTTGATCCTGTCGCTGCGGTCCCAGGCCTCGACCCGCAGCGGTTGGCCGCCGCGATACTGCTGCAGGACGGCGGGCAGCTCGGCCTCGGGCAGAGTGAACAGCAGCGAGATCGGCTGGGTCTGGGTGATCACCACCAGCGGCAGGCTGTCGCTGGCGCTGACCAGGTTGCCAACATCCACCTGGCGCAGACCCAGGCGTCCGCCGATGGGCGCGCGGACCTGGGTGAAATCCAGGTTCAGGCGCGCCTCGGCGACCGCCGCCTGGTTGCTCTTGAGCGTGCCGCGGTACTGGTTGACCAGCGCCTGCTGGGTATCCAGGGTCTGCTTGGCGATGGAGTCCTCGGCATACAGGCCCTGGTAGCGGGCCAGGTCGATCTCGGCGTTGCGCAGCTGCGCCTGGTTCTCCTGCTGCACGCCCAGGGCCTGCTGCAGCGCCACCTCGTAGGGGCGCGGGTCGATCTGCGCCAGCAGCTCGCCGGCCTCGACCCGCTGGCCATCGGCGAACAGCAGCTTGACCAGCTCGCCGTCGACCCGCGGGCGCACGTTGACCCTGTTGTAGGCGGTCACCGTGCCCAGGGCCTTGAACTCCACCGGGAAGTCGCCGCGGCTGACGCTGGCCACGCGCACCGGCACCGGCCCACCGTCGCGCCAGCGCCCGCCGCCCTGCGGCTCCGGCGCGCTGGGCCAGAACCACCAGAGCAGGACGATGATGCCGGCGAGCAGGCCGAGGCCGATCTGCCACTGACGGCGGACGGCTTGCGGCGAATGGGCTGTTGTGGGAGTCTCGGACATGGTGCGCATCGCTGGCTGGGGAAGCCTGAACGATAAGCAGTGGCGGCTACTAAGCAAAGCCTCTTTACCGCCTATTTACCTTGCCCTTACCCGGCTAAACCCCTGAGCCGCCAACAAAAACCAGCAGCGGCCGGCGCGGCCCCGGAGTGTTGCCGGGTATTGCCGCAACCGCTCGCTCCGGCAGCGACCGCCCCCCTGCGGACAAAAAAAAGGCGGCCTGTAATGGCCGCCTTACCCAATCATTCCAGAGGGAATGGAGAAACGCTTGCACCCAAATCACGCAGGATCCGGACGGCAGCAGTGTCGCCTGCCTGGCAGCCGATTCGCCATTGCACCAAGGTCTAACAGGAATCCGCCGCGGCCCCGTCGCGTCGAGCCACGGCCAACGTGCGCACGACGACGCAGGCGGTGCTCGCCGCCAACGCCAGCAAGCCGGCGAACGCACCCATGATGTGCAGATAAGGCATGACGTGGTTCCACGGCCGGGCCACCCCCAGAAACGCCGCGAACAGCCAGGCACTCATCGACAACGCGCCCAGCAGTCCCAGACGCAGGCGGGCCGCATCGGGCAAGGCGACGAATGCCGCCTGATGCAGCAGCGGAAATCCAATGCGGTGCAGCAGCACCCCGTTCAGCGTCAGCAATACCACCACGCTGGCTTTGGCCCAGAGTTTCTGGTTGAGCAAATAATCCATACCGGCGTCGAGGTAGCCCTGGACCACCAGCGCCAAACCGGTGATCCAGAGGCCCAGCAGCGCCACGCTGACCACCCGCTGAACTTCGCCCAGTTGGGCCCGCCGAGGCTCGTCCAGGCGCTCCCTGCGCCAGCGCCAAAGTTTGTGGTCGGCCTGCAGCAGGGTACCGAGGGCGATGCAGGTGGCGAGCAGGTGACTGTAGACGAGCAGCGTTTTGAGCATGGGCTTGGCTTCTTGTTGTTTGGCCTGAAGCTCCCTGCTGCGGCGAAGTAGAAGACGAATGATACGGCTTCTCATTAACATCAGCAAGCACCCGACAGAACGCGCTATTCCTTGCCCAGTCCATGCTGGCGCAGCTTGTTGGCGACGGTGGTATGCGACACGCCCAGGCGCTTGCCCAGCTGGCGGCTGCTCGGATAGTCCTGGTACAGGCGCTCGAGCACCGCCTTCTCGAAACGACCAAGGATCTCGTCCAGGCCGCCTTCCAGGGAAAAATCGCCCAGCGGCTGCGGCGCACCGTAGTCCGGCAGGCGGATGTGCTCGGGCTTGACCCGGCCGCCCTCGCACAGCGACACGGCCTGGAACAGCACGTTCTCCAGCTGGCGCACGTTGCCCGGCCAGTGGTAGTGGCCGAGCTTGTCCAGCGCCTGGGGCGCCAGGGTCGGCAGCGGGCAGCCGATCTGCCGGCTGGCCGAGTCGAGGAAGTGCTCGACCAGCGGGCCGAGGCCGTCCAGGCATTCGCGCAGCGGCGGAATGTGCAGGCTGAGCACGTTGAGGCGGTGGTACAGGTCCTGGCGGAACTCGCCCCTGGCGCACAGCTCGGACAGGTCGACCTGGGTGGCGCAGATCACCCGCACGTCCAGGTAGACCTCCTCGTCGCTGCCGACCCGGCGGAAGCAGCCGTCCTGCAGGAAGCGCAGCAGCTTGGCCTGCAGGCGCGGGCTCATCTCGCCGACGCCGTCGAGGAACAGGGTGCCGCCGGCCGTCAGCTCGAGCAGGCCGAGCTTGCCCTCCGGCCGCGCGCCCTCGAAGGCGCCGGGGCCGTAACCGAACAGCTCGGTCTCGGCCATGGATTCGGGCAACCCGGCGCAGTTCAGCGCCATGAACGGCGATTGGCCGCGCGGGCTGGCCAGGTGGCAGGCGCGGGCCAGCAGCTCCTTGCCGGTGCCGGTCTCACCCTCGATCAGCAGCGGCGCGTCCAGCGGCGCCATGCGCCTGGCTTCGCGCACCACCGCGGCCATCACCTTGGAACTCTGGAAGATCGAATCGAAGCCGCGCAGCTCCTGCTTGCGCACATGGTAGATACGCTCCCCCACCCTATCCGCCCGGTGCAGGGTGAGCACCGCGCCGGCCAGGGCGTCGCTCTCGTCGTGCTCGGTCTGCAGCGGGGCGATGTCGGCGAGAAACACGTCACCCTTGACCTTGACCCGCAGGCCGTTGATCCGCGACTTGTTGGCCCGCACCAGTTCCGGCAGGTCGAAATCCTCGGCGTAGCGCGCCAGGGGAATGCCCGGCACCTCGTCGACCCGCACCCCGAGCAGCTGGGCAGCGGCGCGGTTGGCGGCGACGATCGAACCGCCCATGTCGATCGACAGCACCGGAAACTCCAGGGCGCCGAGCAGCGCGTTGAGCTCCAGGTGGCGGCGCTCGCTGGGCATCAGGCCGACGCGCTTGACGCCGAATACCCCCGGAATCGCCTCGAATTTGGCGCGCAGCGACTGGAACTGCAGGTTGATCAGGTTCGGGCAGTGCAGGTAGATGGCATTGCCCTGCTCGCCGCCGACCTCGCCGCGGGCGACGTTGATGCCGTACTCGACCAGCAGTTCGAGGATATCGCGCAGAATGCCGATCCGGTTCTGGCAGTGGACTTTGATACGCATGGCGGGCCCTGACGGCGGCTGATGGGACGGCTGGAGGGCGAACTATCGCCTGCCCCGCCTTATTTTTCGTCAAGAATATGTTACGGATCGACCGACCAGCAAGCCGGAATTCGGCCACACCCGCGCTCACGTAATCATTTCTTTACGAAATTTCGCCAGGCGCCATGGCCGATGCCCTTGCCATGGGCTGCAAAGGCGCACCATCCGCGCTATCCATAGTCCAATAAAACAACAAAGACTGCAGCGGGAGGCATCGATGAAATCCACGCAGTATGTGGCGCGCAAACCGGACGAAAGCGGCTTCATCCACTACACCGAGGGCGAGCACGCGGTATGGAATACCCTGATCAGCCGCCAGTTGAAGGTGATCGAGGGCCGCGCCTGCCAGGAATACCTGGACGGCATCGAGCAGCTCGGCTTGCCGCTCGAGCGCATTCCGCAACTCGATGAGGTCAACCGGGTGCTGGCCGCCACCACCGGCTGGCAGGTGGCCCGGGTGCCGGCGTTGATTCCGTTCCAGACCTTCTTCGAGCTGCTGGCCAGCCGGCAATTCCCGGTGGCCACCTTCATCCGCACCCCGGAGGAGCTCGACTACCTGCAGGAGCCGGACATCTTCCACGAGATCTTCGGCCATTGCCCGCTGCTGACCAACCCCTGGTTCGCCGAGTTCACTCACACCTACGGCAAGCTCGGCCTCAAGGCCAGCAAGGAAGAACGCGTGTACCTCGCCCGGCTGTACTGGATGACCATCGAGTTCGGCCTGGTCGACACCCCCGAGGGTCGGCGGATCTACGGCGGCGGCATCCTCTCCTCGCCGAAGGAGACCCTCTACAGCCTGTCCGGAGAACCCGAGCACCAGCCATTCTCGGCCCTGGAGGCGATGCGTACGCCCTACCGCATCGATATCCTGCAACCGCTGTACTTCGTTCTACCGGAGCTCAAGCGCCTGTTCGAACTGGCCCACGAGGACATCATGGCGGTCGTCCATCAGGCCATGCGCCTGGGCCTGCACGCGCCCAAGTTCCCGCCGAAGGCGGCCTGACCCGCGGCCCCGCAGCGACGGGCCGGGTAGCGCTTGGCGCCATCCGGCCTACCCTTCTTGCACCGCCCCCTATTTTCGAGGAGCCCATCATGACTGCACTGAACCAAGCCCACTGCGAGGCCTGCCGCGCCGACGCGCCCCTGGTGTCCGACGAGGAGCTGGCCGAACTGCTCAAGCAGATTCCGGACTGGAACATCGAGACCCGCGGCGACCACATGGAGCTGGAGAAGGTCTTCGCCTTCAAGAACTTCCGCCACGCGTTGGCCTTCACCAACGCCGTCGGCGCCGCCGCCGAGGAAGAAGGCCATCACCCGGCCCTGCTCACCGAATGGGGCAAGGTCACGGTGACCTGGTGGAGCCATGAAGCCCGCGGCCTGCACCGCAACGACTTCATCATGGCCGCACGCACCGACGAGCTGGCGAAGACCGCGGAGGGTCGCAAGTGAGCCACTTCGCCCAGGTCCGACGGGTTCCCGGCGACCCCATTCTCGGCCTGATGGAAGCCTTTCGCGCCGACCCCAGCCCGGCCAAGCTCGACCTGGGCGTGGGCGTGTACAAGGACGCCCAGGGCCTGACGCCGATTCCCCAGGCGGTCAAGCTGGCCGAGCAGGGTCTGCTCGACAGCGAGACCAGCAAGAGCTATGTCGGTGGCCACGGTGATCCATTGTTCACCGCGCGCCTGGCCGAGCTGGTGTTCGGCGCCGCCTCTCCGTTGCTGGGCGAACAGCGCGCCGCCGCCAGCCAGACCCCCGGCGGCACCGGCGCCCTGCGCCTGGCCGCCGACTTCATCGGCCACTGCCTGCCCGGCCGCGGTATCTGGCTGAGCGACCCGACCTGGCCGATCCACGAAACCCTGTTCGCCGAGGCCGGCCTGCGCGTCGGCCACTACCCCTATGTCGGCGCCGATAACCGCCTGGACGTCGAGGCGATGCTCGTCGCCCTTGGCCAACTGCCCCCCGGCGACGTGGTGCTGCTGCACGCCTGCTGCCACAACCCCACCGGCTTCGACCTGAGCCAGGACGACTGGCGCCGGGTGCTGGAGGTGGTCAAGGCGCGCGAGCTGCTGCCGTTGATCGACTTCGCCTACCAGGGCTTCGGCGACGGCCTGGAACAGGACGCCTGGGCCGTGCGCCTGTTCGCCGAGGCGCTGCCCGAGCTGCTGGTCACCAGTTCCTGCTCGAAGAACTTCGGCCTGTACCGCGAGCGCACCGGCGCCCTGCTGGTCTGCGCAGAAACCCCGGACAAGCTGCTGGACGTGCGCAGCCAGCTGGCCTCGATCGCCCGCAACCTCTGGTCGACGCCACCGGCCCATGGCGCCGCGGTGGTCGCGACCATCCTCGCCGACGACGCGCTCAGGATCCTCTGGCAGGACGAGCTGGAACGCATGCGCCTGCGCGTGGCCAGCCTGCGCCTGGGCCTGGTCGAGGCCCTGCAACCCTTCGGCCTGGCCGAGCGCTTCGCCCATATCGGCGTGCAGCGCGGCATGTTCTCCTACACCGGCCTGACGCCGCGCCAGGTGCAACGCCTGCGCGACGAGTTCAGCGTCTATCTGGTCGGCTCCGGCCGCGCCAACGTCGCCGGCCTCGACGCCGGCCGCCTGGACCAGCTGGCCCAGGCCATCGCCACAGTCTGCGCCGACTGAACGACGCCGCTCGCGGCCCCGGCGCGCCAGGGGGCCGCGAGTCGGCACCGACTTAAGTGCCGGGCCAATGGCCGGAAAAGAGCATATCCACAGCCCGCCTCACTGCTTACAAGGTGACACCCACGCTGAGGAGAAAACTCTATGGCTCGTGTCATCCTGCTCTGCTGCCTGTTGTGCAACTGCCTGGGGGCCAGCCTGCAGGCCGAATCGCTGAAAATCGGCCTGAACTACCCGCGTACCGGCAACTACAAGGACGAAGGCCTGGAACTACGCCGCGGCGCCCTGCTCGCCGTCGAGCAGATCAACCGCAGCGGCGGCGTGCTCGATCGACCGCTGGAGTTGCTCAGCGAGAACACCGCCTCGCGTGCCGAGCAGGCCCGCCGCAACGTCGAACGGTTCGCCAGCCAGGGCGCGCGCATGGTGTTCGGCGGTGCCACCAGCGAGGAAGCCATCGCCGCCGGCCAGCGCGCCCGCGAGCTGGGCCTGCTGTACTTCGCCACCCTCAGCTATGCCAACGAGGTCACCGGCGCCGCCGGCCAGCGCTATCTGTTCCGCGAATCCAACAGCGCCTGGATGAGTGCCCGGGTGCTCGGCGAATACCTGGCCATCCACCTGCCCGGCCGGCACTTTCACTACATCCTGATCGACGACGCCTGGGGCCGCAGCATGGAAAGCGCCCTGCGCCTGGCCACCCGCAGTACCGACCGCGCCCGGCATGGCCGCACCGCCCTGCCTCGCGGCCCGCTCAGCCGCGAACAATACCGCTCCGCCCTGGCCAAGGCCGCGGCCAGCGATGCCGACGTGCTGGTGCTGGTGCTGCTGGGCGAGAACCTGCAGCGCAGCATGCGCCTGGTGCACAACATGGGCCTGAAGCAGCGCATGCAGATCATCGTGCCCAACCTGAGCAAGAGCGTGGTGCAGCAGGCAGGGCCGCTGGTGATGGAAGGCGTGATCGGCACCGAGGCCTGGACCTGGGACCTGCCCCGGCAGGACAACAACCCTGCCGGTCTGCAGTTCGTCGAGCGCTATATCCGCGAATACCGGGAGTACCCCGGCAGCAGCAGTGCCTCGGCCTATTCGATCGTCATGCAATGGGCCGATGCCGTGCGGCGCAGCGGCAGCCTGGACAGCGAACGCCTGATCGGCGCGCTGGAAGACCACAGCTACAGCCTGCTCAAGGATCAGCAGCGCTGGCGCGGCTTCGACCACCAGAACGTGCAGAGCATCTATGCGGTACGCGTGCGCAGCCGTGACGAGGTGATGAACGATCCCTTCAAGCAGCACTATTTCGAGATCATCCACCGCATGGCCGGCGACCAGGCCGCGCCCAGCCTGGACGACTGGCAGCAGGAGCGCGGCGAAGCGCTGCACCTGCAGTGAGCCGCAGTTGGCCAAAGGCCCCCGCCAGTCCGTTAGAATTCCGGGAAAACCACGGCCGCCTGCGGCTGGCCATTCGACGAGAGCGTGCGATGAACACTGAACTGCAGGTCGAGGACATTCACCTGGGCGAGGGCAAGGAAGTCGTCAAGGGCGCCCTGATCACCACCCAGTACCGTGGCTGGCTGGAGGACGGCAGCGAGTTCGACTCCTCCTACTCGCGCGGCAAGCCGTTCCAGTGCGTGATCGGTACCCGGCGGGTGATTCGGGGCTGGGACCTGGGCCTGATGGGCATGCGCGTGGGCGGCAAGCGCAAGCTGTTCGTGCCGGCCCACCTGGGGTATGGCGAACGGCAGGTCGGCGAGAAGATCCCGCCGCACTCCAACCTGATCTTCGAGATCGAGCTGCTCGAAGTGCTGACCCGCGACGACTGAGCCGGCGCGCCAGCAACCGCTTGCCCCGGCCAAGCCGGGCAGCGGCGCAAGCGGCTAGAGCATTTCGGCCGGCACTTCGGCGGCCAGCGCCAGGCGCTCGAATTCGGCCAGCGGCAGCGGCCGACCGAACAGGTAGCCCTGGTAGTGGTTGCAACCCAGCCCCTGCAACGTCATGCGCTGAGCGTCGGTCTCCACCCCCTCGGCGATCACCTCCAGATCGAGGCTGTTGGCCAAGGCGCAGATGGCCCTGATGATCGCCAGGTTGCTGTCGTCTTCCGGCAGCTTGCGCACGAACGACTGGTCGATCTTCAACTGGTCCAGCGGCAGCTGCTGCAGATAGGCCATTGACGAGTAGCCGGTGCCGAAGTCATCGATCGAGAAGCGAATGCCATGGCGCTTGAGCGCCAGCATGCGGGCGCTGGCGCCTGGCAGGTCATCGAGCAACAGCGACTCGGTCAGCTCCAGCTTGAGCCGCCCCGGATCCGCGCCCGTTTCCTGCAGCAACTGCAACAGGCGCTCGACGAAATCCACCTGATAGAGCAGGCGCGCACTGATGTTCACCGCCAGGCTGAGCCGCGACATCGCCGGCTGCTGGCGCCAGGCCGCCAGCTGCTGGCAGGCGCCGCGCAGCATCTGGAAATCCAGCTGCTCGATCAGGCCGGCGCGCTCGGCCACCTCGATGAAGCTCACCGGCCCGAGCAGGCCGCGGCGCGGGTGCTGCCAGCGCACCAGCACCTCGGCCCCGAGCAAGCCGTGGACCTGGTCCACCTGTGGTTGCAGATAGCCGATGAACTCCCCGGCCTGCAGGCCGCTGCCGATCTCCTCCTCCAGGCGCAGGCGGGTACTGACCGCTTCCTGCATCGCCGGATCGAAGAAGCGCACCGCACACTTGCCGGCCGCCTTGGCTTCGTACATCGACAGGTCGGCGCGCATCATCAGCTCCTCGCTGCTGCAGGCGTCGTCGTTGAACAGCACCACACCGACGCTGGTGCTGCTGCGCAGCTCGACGGTGCCGACGAGATAGGGTGCGGACAGCGCCGCCAGCACCTTTTCGGCCACCTGCTCGGCCTGACTCGCCGCCTCCGACGCCTGGCTGTCGAGGCCCTCGAGCATGACCACGAACTCGTCGCCGCCCAGGCGCGCCACCGTGTCGCCGGCCCTGACCGCATTGCCCAGGCGCTCGGCGGCCAGGCACAGCAGCTTGTCGCCGGCCTGATGGCCGTAGAGGTCGTTGATGTTCTTGAAATTGTCCAGGTCGAGGAACATCAGCGCGGCAAAGCGACCGCTGCGCGCGCTGGTGACCACCGCATGCTGCAGGCGATCGAGCAACAGGCGCCGGTTGGGCAGCGCCGTCAGTGCATCGTAGAACGCCAGCTGCTTGATCCGGTCTTCCGCGGCCTTGCGCTCGGTGCTGTCGGTCAGCGAGGCGACATAGTTGATGAGTTGCCCCTGGGCATTGCGCACGCCGCTGATGGACAGCCACTCGGGGAATATCTCGCCGTTCTTGCGTCGGTTCCAGATCTCGCCCTGCCACTTGTCGGTCTCGATCAGACTGCGCCACATGTCCCGATAGAACTCGGGGCTCTGGCGTCCCGAACTGAGCATCTGGGTCTTGCGCCCCAGGACATCCTCGGGGCTGTAGCCGGTGATCGCGGTGAATGCCTTGTTGACCCTGAGGATGCGGCTGTCCGGATCGGTGATGATCATGCCCTGCTGGGACTCGAAGGCGGTAGCGGCGATGCGCAGCTCGCGCTCGGCGTTCTTGCGCTCGGTGATATCGCGAACCAGGAAGACCACGGCGCGCTTGCCATCGTAGAGGCCATCGAGGCGCTGCGAGCGCCCCTCGAGCAGCAGCGGCCCGTGCGGCCCCGGCATCGTGTATTCGACTTTCTGCGGCGTGCCACTGGTCAGGGTCTGGCGGATGAAGGCCTGCAGGCGCCCGGCCTCGGCCAGCGGCAGCACGTCGAACAGCGACTGGCCCACCTGCCGCGGGCACAGGGCATAGACGGGATTGTCCCTGGGGTAGACCACCTCCAGGTAGCGACCGTCCTGATCGAGCACCAGCAACAGATCCGGAATCGCCCCGGTGATGGCCCGGGTGCGCGCCTCGCTGACCTGCAGCGCCTGATCCGCTCGCTTGCGCTGCTCGATGTACTCGAGCATCGAACCGAGCAACACGGTGGCGATCGGCATCACCAGCAACATGGGCAGCGCCATCTCTGCCAGCAGAAATGGCAGCTGCTCGCGCGGCATCAGCAACAGCAGGAACACGCCGAGGCACTGCACCAGCAGGCCGAAAAGCCACAACGAAAAAGGCCGGATACTGGCCTTGCCGCGCAAGTAGAGCGAGCGATACCCCAGGCCCAGCAGCATGGTCAGGACGATCTCGACCACCCCGCCGGCTGCGCCGACTCCACCGAGCCAGAGCCGGCAAGCGCCGGCCAGCACGACGGCGATGGCACCGACCAGCGGGCCACCGAACAGCCCGGCCATGCTCAGCACCACGGTGCGCGCGTCATAGATGATCCCCGGCTGCACGGTAATTGCGGTCAGCATGCCGATGACGCAGGTGCCACCGAACAGCAGGCCCGAGACCAGCTGCGTGGTCAGCCGGCGCTTGCCCCAGAGGTGCGCATTGACCGCTTGCAGCCAGCACAAGGACAGCAGCAGAGCGGCGCCCTGGACGAGATTCAGCAACATGGTGGGAGTGATTCCTTCGCTTCGGTGCGGTCTGAGCGCGCGGACGCGGGTGCCGGGTGGCCGTAGGTGGCTATTGCATCATGTCTCGGCCACTGGCGGTAATTCTTCAACCGACCCATTAGTCGCATTGCGCGCAACCCGGGTCACCTCCTGGCGCCCGCTCAGCGCTCGACTCTCGACCACTGGTCACGCTCGTAGCGCGGATACAAGTGACTAACGCTGCGGATCAGCTCGTAACGGGTCAGGCTGATCGCGGCGAAGCGTGGGGGAATGGGCGCGCGGATCAACTCGTTCATCTCCGCGCCCCGCTCGGCGCCATGGCGCAGCAGCTCGTCCAGCCAGCCCAGGTAGTCGCGCATCTGCGCGAAGGGCGCGGCGTCGCTGGCCAGCGGGCCGTGACCGGGCACGATCTGCTTCCAGGGCAGCGCCTGCAGACGCTCGAGGTCGGCCAGCCAGGTGTCCAGGCCGGGCGTGCCGGGGGTGGTCAGGGCGCGCTGGTAGAACAGCAGGTCACCGGCGAACAGCACGCCGCTGGTCTCATCGAGGATCGCCAGGTCGGCGCCGCTATGGCCGCTCAGGGCGAGCAGGCGCAAGCGTCGCTTGCCCAACTGCAGCGCCCCCTCGTCGAGGGTCTCGCTCGGCAGCACCACCTCGGTGCCGCGCATCCAGTCGCCGACCAGGCGGTACATATTCTCCGCCATGGCCTCGCCCTGCTCGGCCAGCAAGTCACGGCTGCCGGCCAGTGCGGCGATCGGCACGTCGGCGAAGGCCTGGTTGCCCAGGGCATGGTCGGGGTGATGGTGGGTCAGCAGCACCCTGACTACCGGCTTGTCGGTGACCCTGGCGATGGCCCGGCGCAGCGCCTCGCCGTAGCGCTTCGACGGGCCGCTGTCGATCACCAGCACGCCCGCCTCGCCGACGATGAACCCGCTGTTGTGGATAGCGCCGCCGTTGTCCTGATCGAAGTTGGCCGTACTGCCCTCCGCCAGCCAGACGTCCTCGGCGATCTGCCGCGGCTGCAGGTCATAGTCGAAGTCGGCGCTCACGCCCAGCGAACAGAGCAAAGCGGCCCCTAATAGCATCCAGCGCATCGCCACCTCCTCGACCGGCCGGCGCTAGGGCGCCAGCCGGACCTCGCTGATCTGGATCATCGGCTGGCTGTCGGTGAAGTTCGACAGGTCGGCCATGATCCGCTCGGCATGGGGCGCGAAGCTGTGCTGGAAGCTCTCCACCGAGTCGAAATACAGGTGGCCCATGGCGACGAACGGCGCCGGGGTATTGGGCCCGGCGCTGCTCAGGCCCTGGTCCACGGCCACCGCCTTGCAGGCCTCGCCCAGGCACTTGCGCACGATGTCCATATGCTGGGTGCAGTAGTAGTGGAAGTCGAAATGCACGCCGGGGTTGTTGGGGTAGAGCACGCTGACCTTGATCATGGCGATTGTCCTTCTGCTGATGGGCCGGTTGCGGCAAGGCCGCTAATGGAGGATGGCGCAAAATCCGCCGCCCGGGTGCTAGAGCGCGGCCTCAAACTCGTTACCGTTGTTGTCACGCAGCCACAGTTCGCTCGGCCCCTCGCCCTTCAGCTCGAGGCTCAGGGTCGGGTTCTCGCTGACCGCCGGGAACAGCTCGAGCCGCGCCAGCACTGCGCCGCTGGGGTCGCGCAGCTCGGCCTGGTTGAGGAAGAACTCGGGAATGCCGCCGACCAGGCCGTTATCCATCGGATGTCTGATCTGCACCCGCAGGCGGCTGGCGTCGGCCAGGGGGAAGCGCCGGCCGAGCACCTCGCCCAGATGCTCCTCCCAGCCCGGCTGGGCGCGCACCACGCTGGGCGCGGTGCAGCCGCCACCGGCGGCGTCGACCTGGGCCGAGCCGACGTGCCAGAGACCGTCGCGGGTCAGTACCGCCGCGCGGATGGGCGTCGCCTGTTCGATGCGGATGCGCAGCGCCAGGCGCGGCAGCACCTGCTCGCCGGGCACGAAGTCGACAATACGCGGGATCGGGTTGAGCTCGGCCCAGACGAAGATCCGCTGCACCTGGCCGGCGAAGGCGCTGGCGTCGACCTGGATCGGCACCTGCCGAGCGTCCTCGGCGAATGGCGGCGCCAGCAGCCGCACCCGCTCGTCGAAGACGAAGGGCGCGCCGCCCAGCAGCTGCTGATGGTGATAGTCCCACATCACCGAGGTCAGCGGATCGCCCTCGGCGGCGCGGCTGTCCCAAGCCAGGAGCCATAGCGCCAGCACGCACAACGAACGCCAGTCCAGCGCCATCACCCACCTCCTGTCATGATCGGCCGCCGTACGCAGCGAGTTATTCGACGTCCTGGTACAGGCCGGGCAATTCGTACTGCAGGCCGTAGCGACCGTAGAGCGCCTTCAGCCGGCCGTCGAGGATCAGCTCCTCGAGCTGCTCCTCCAGGGCATAGGCCAGCTGGCGGTTGCTCTGGTGTACCGCCATGCCGATGTCCCAGACCTGCTTGCCGAGCTTGGGGTAGGCGTTCTGCGCCAGGGCCAGCCGGTCGTCGGCGGCCTGCCCGAGCTGCCAGTCGATCTCGCCGCGCAGGGCCATCACCGCATCCACCTCGCCGGCCTGCATGCCGGCGAAGGCCGCCTGGGGCGTGGGGAAGTGGTGCAACTGGCGGCTGAGCATGCCGTCGAACACCGAGGACAGGTAGAACGAGGGCACGCTGTCGACCTCGACACCGATAGGATGCTGCTGGAACACCGCGACGCTGGGCACCGCCTCGAGCCGGCGGCGGTCGTAGGCGACCTGCCAGCGCTCGCGCTGGTAGGGACCGAACATCACCACCAGGTCGTTGGCCAGCTCGCCAAACTCGTTGCTCATGTAGGCGAAGTCGCGGTCGTAGGGTACCCGCAGCATCACGTCGGCCAGCAGGTGCGGGCGCAGGTAGTGGCCGCGCCAGATATAGTCGCGCAGGTCGTCGTCGAGTTTCTCGCCGGGCGGCGCCCAGATCAGCTCGAGCCTCAGGCCCAGGCCCTCGGCCAGGGCCCGGGCCAGCTCGACATCGACGCCGCGCTCCTGACCGTTTTCCTGGAAGCTGTAGGGGGCAAAGTCCTGGTATACGGCCACCTTGAGTACGCCGGAGGCAGTGATGCTGTCGAAGTCGCGCACCGGCGCCTGGGCATGGGCCGGGATGGCCAGCAGGCACGACAGACTCAGCACGGCGCTCAGCCACAGGAGGATCCGGCGCATGGGTGCTACTCCTCGATATGCACGCTTTCCAGGTAGCTGCGCACCGCCCACAGCGCCTCCTGACTCAGGTAGTCGGCCATCTTCGGCATGTACACCCGTCCGTCGCGCACCGCGCCGTTGATTACCCGCTCCTTGAACCACTCGTCGCCCATGGCGCCGGTTTCCAGCAGGCGCAGGTCGGGGGCGATGCCGCCGGACTTGGCCTCCAGGCCGTGGCAGGCCGCGCAGTTCTGGTTGTAGGCTGAGGAGCCGATCTCGATCGCCCGCGGGTTGTCGCGGTAGGGGTTTTCTTCCAGCCATTCCTCGCCCAAAGGCTCCAGGCCTTGCGTGTTGACCGCTTGCGGAACCACGTTGCCATGGGCCCAGAGGCTGCCCGAGCAGGCCAACAGCAGCAGGGCGAAACCGGTTTTCTTTGTAGTTTTCATGTTCCAGACCTCATCAAATGCACGCAAGACAGTCCGATATGGAGCTTGGTTGAGCTCATCTTAGAAAGGCCTCGCGCCGCACCGAATGCTGCTTTGGTGGCTCGCGGTTAGTCCCTTGGTAGTAGGGCTTGCGACCCTGTCGCCGCCCCGGCTCGTCTGCAGCGGGCCGCGCAGGCGCGCAGCGCCATCGGCGGAAACCGGCTGGCGGGGATGAGGCGAGTGAACCGCGGGGCGGCGCTACAGGGCGTAACGCGCGGGGTCCCTGACGATGATCTTCAGCGCGAAGGGCCTGATGGTCTGGCGCGGATTGGCCGGCGCGAGCAAGGGATAGTCGCCGCCCCGCTCGCCCATTGCCAGATCGACCCGGACCAAGGAGCGCGCAGCCGGCCGCTCCTCGGCGGGACTGCGATCGAAGCCGACCAGGCTGGCGATCAACAACAGGGGCAATAACAGAAGCTTCAAGCGTTTCATGGTGGGTACCGTTTTCTTGTTATTGGAGGCGGTGCGCCAATCCTAGAGCGCCGCGCGCACCGCGGGTTTACTACCTTGGTAGCGCCTGCCTGGTACTTTCTGCATATTTCCCCCTACGACTGCAGTTCCTATGCTGGCAACACCTACCCGGGAGTTGACCATGCCCAGCCTCTGCCGTTCCCTGCTGCTCGCCGCCTTCGCCGTCCTCGGCCAGGCTACCCCGAGCCTGGCGGCCAGCCCGGCGGCCCCGCTGCAGGTGCGCATCGGCTACCTGGCCTATGTCCCGCAGACCGGCCCGCTGCTGTCCAACGTCATCCCCGAGCCGAGCGACGCCGGCCGCCGCGGCGCCGAGCTGGCGATCATCGACAGCAACAGCACCGGACGCTTCCTCCAGCACGGCTACAGCCTGGAAGTCGCCGAGCGCGACGACGGCGCCAGCCTGGTTGCCGCCGCCAGCCAGCTGCACGACCAGGGTGTACGCCTGTTCGTGGTCAATGCCCCCGCCGCCACCCTCAGGCAGCTCAGCGCCGAGCTAAGCGACAGCCTGCTGTTCAACGCCGGCAGCGCGGATGATGAGCTGCGCCGCAGTCAGTGCCTGGACAACGTGCTGCACACCCTGCCGAGCCGGGCCATGCTCGCCGACGCCCTGGCCCAGTTCCTCGCCGTGCGCCGCTGGAACCGCTGGCTGCTGGTCGGCGGCGCCAGCGCCGACGATGCGGCCTATGCCGCGGCCCTCAAGCGCGCGGCCAAGCGCTTCGGCCACACGCTGGTGGCCGAGAAGCCCTGGAGCTTCGACAACGACCAGCGCCGCAGCGCCCAGGCCGAGATGCCAGTGTTCACCCAGACCGCCGAGTACGACGTGGTGCTGGTGGCCGACGAGCGCGGCGACTTCGGCGAGTACCTGCCCTACCAGACCTGGTACCCGCGCCCGGTGGCCGGTACCCAGGGCCTGACCCCGACCGGCTGGCACAAGACCGTCGAGACCTTCGGCGCCGCCCAGTTGCAGAAGCGCTTCGAGGCCCTGGCCGGGCGCTGGATGAACGACCGCGACTACGCCGCCTGGATCGCCGTGCGCAGCATCGCCAGCGCGGTGACCCGACTGCGCCAGGCCGACGCCAGGGCGATCCACCGTCTGGCCCTGAGCGAGCAATTGCCGCTGGACGGTTTCAAGGGCCGCAAGCTGAGCTTCCGCCCGTGGAACGGCCAGCTGCGCCAACCCATTCCCCTGGTGCAGCCGCGCGCCCTGGTCAGCACCTCACCGCAGGACGGCTTCCTGCACCCCAATAACGAAATGGACAGCCTCGGCTACGACCGCCCGGAGGTGAGCTGTGACCTGGCGGCCAGCGAGTAGGCTGCGCCATGCGCACCGACCCTAGGGTGGATGGCCGCAGCCATCCACCAGCGGGCCGACCGATGCTGGACAAGCCTGCGGCACAGTCACCCCACCCCTGACAACAACAAGAGGATCGACGCCATGCGTATCGCCCCGTTCGCCCTGAGTATCGGCCTGGCCCTGGCCAGCGCCGCCGCACAGGCCGCCACCGCCTATGTGTCGAACGAGAAGGACGACAGCATCAGCGTGATCGACCTCGACCGCCTGGAAGTCACCGACACCCTCGAGGTCGGCATGCGCCCGCGCGGCCTGCTGCTGTCCAGCGACAACCGGCTGCTGTACATCTGCGCCAGCGACTCGGACCGGGTCCAGGTGATGGACCTGGCCACGCGCAAGATCGTCAAGGAACTGCCCTCCGGCGCCGACCCCGAGCAGTTCGCCCTGCACCCCAACGACCGCTGGCTGTACATCTCCAACGAGGACGACGCCCTGGTCACCGTGGTCGACAGCCAGACCGACCAGGTGCTCGGCCAGATCGACGTCGGCGTCGAGCCCGAGGGCATGGCGGTCAGCCCGGACGGCAAGTGGGCGGTCAACACCAGCGAGACCACCAACATGCTGCACTGGATCGACACCGCCACCCAGCAACTGGTGGACAACACCCTGGTCGACCAGCGCCCGCGCTTCGTCGAGTTCGACCGCGACGGCCAACGCCTGTGGGCCTCGGCGGAAATCGGCGGCACGGTCACCGTGCTCGACGTCGCCAGCCGCCAGGTACTCAAGACCCTGAGCTTCCAGATCAAGGGCGTGCACCCGGACAAGGTCCAGCCGGTCGGGGTCAAGCTCAGCGCCGACGGCAAGTACGCCTTCGTCGCCCTGGGCCCGGCCAACCACGTGGCGGTGGTCGATGCGCACAGCTACCGGATCCTCGACTACCTGCTGGTCGGCCGGCGCGTCTGGCACCTGGCCTTCACCCCGGATCAGAAACGCCTGCTGACCACCAACGGGGTCAGCGGCGACGTCTCGGTGATCGACGTCGACAGCCTCAAGGTCACCAAATCGATCAAGGTCGGCCGCTACCCCTGGGGCGTGGTGGTGACCCCATGAACGCCCTCGAGGTGCGCGACGTCGCCTTCGCCTATGGCCCGCGCCAAGCCCTGCAGGCGGTGGATTTCAGCGTCGCCCCCGGCAGCTTCGCCGCCCTGCTCGGGCCCAACGGCGCCGGCAAGTCGACCCTGATCGCCCTGCTCACCCGTCTCTACGACCTCCAGCAGGGCGACATCCGGGTACTCGGCAGCAGCCTGCGCCAGCAGCCGCGCCAGGCCTTGGCCCAGCTCGGCGTGGTGTTCCAGCAGAGCACCCTGGACCTGGACCTCAGCGTCGAGCAGAACCTGCGCTACCACGCCGCCCTGCACGGCCTGGCCCGGCGCGCGGCGCAGGCGCGGATCGACGAGGAGCTGGCCCGCCAGCAACTGGCCGAACGCCGACATGAAAAGCTGCGTGCGCTCAACGGCGGTCACCGCCGCCGAGTCGAGATCGCCCGCGCCCTGCTCCACCGGCCGCGCCTGCTGCTGCTCGACGAAGCCAGCGCCGGCCTCGACCCGGCCAGCCGCCTGGCCCTCAACCGGCATGTCCGCGCCCTGTGCCGTGCGGACGGGCTGACGGTGCTGTGGACCACCCACCTGCTCGACGAGGTGGAGCAGGACGACGACCTGCTGATCCTCAACCGCGGCCGCCTGGTCGCCCAGGGCCCGGCCCGCCGCCTCGGCGCCGGCGACGCAGACCTGGCCGCCACCTTCGCCCGCCTGACCGCGGAGGTCAGCCCATGAACGCCTACTGGAATTGCCTCACCGGCATCGTCCAGCGCGAATGGCTGCGCTTCGTGCTGCAGCGCTCGCGCTTCTTCAGCGCCCTGGTGCGGCCGCTGCTGTGGCTGCTGGTGTTCGCCGCCGGTTTTCGCGCCGCCTTAGGGATAGCCATCATCGCCCCCTACGATACCTACATCACCTACGAGACCTACATAGTGCCGGGGCTGGCCTGCATGATCCTGCTGTTCAACGGCATGCAGGGCTCGCTGTCGATGGTCTACGACCGCGAGATGGGCAGCATGCGCGTGCTGCTGACCAGCCCGCTGCCGCGCGCCTTCCTGCTCGCCAGCAAGCTGCTGGCGATCGCCCTGATCTCGCTGCTGCAGGTCTACGCCTTCCTCGCCATCGCCTGGCTGTACGGCGTGCAGCCGCCGCCCTTCGGCCTGCTCGCCGCCCTGCCGGCGCTGCTGCTGGTGGCACTGCTGCTCAGCGCCCTGGGCCTGCTGCTGTCCAACGGCATCCGCCAGCTGGAGAACTTCGCCGGGGTGATGAATTTCGTCATCTTCCCGCTGTTCTTCCTGTCCTCGGCGCTCTACCCGCTGTGGAAGATGCGCGAGGCCAGCGAATGGCTGTACTGGCTGTGCGCGCTCAACCCGTTCAGCCATGCGGTGGAGCTGGTGCGCTACGCCCTCTACCAGCGCCTCAACCTCGAGGCCCTGCTGGTCTGCCTGGGCCTGACCGCGCTGTTCGCGGTGCTCGCGGTACTCAGCTTCAACCCGCAGCACGCCGCCCTGCGCCGCAACAGCTAGGCGGCCCGCGATTGAAGCCGCTGCCCCTGCTGCCGTGGGAGCGGCTTCAGCCGCGATCCCTCAAGAGCACTTCGCCCGCTCCCGGCCCTCGCTTGGTCCCTGCGCCGCTACAGGACCACCAGCCGCCAGCGCTCTACTACTTTGGTACTGCTTTTGCTCTCCATCGTAGAATTTCCAAAGCAGGATCAATGCCTTGTAATACTCCCAATAAAAAGAACCGGGACCTGAGGCGATGAAGCACTTCCTGCCCTTGCGACTGCCCCTGCTGGGCGCCCTGCTCGGCCTGCTGCTGGCCGGCCAGGCCCTGGCCGAAACCGCGCTGTTCTCCGCCGACGGCTACCGCCTCGGCCAGTACCGCAGCCCGACACCGGCCACCGCCGAGCACACGCGCACCCTCGACACCGCCGCCCTGCAGCGGCTGCTGGCCGAGCGCCCGGACACCGCGCTGATCGATACCTACCGCCGCCAGTGGCTCAACGGCCTGTTCATCGAGGACGAGGTGCACGCCAACCTGCCCGGCAGCCTGTGGCTGGCCAATACCGGCGATGGCCAGCTCGACGCTCGCTGGCAGCGCTACTTCAGCCATCATCTGCGGCAGGCCAGTCACGGCGACAAGACCTGGCCACTGGTATTCTACTGCCGCTCGGACTGCTGGCTGAGCTGGAACGCGGTCAAGCGCGCCCACGCCCTGGGCTACCGCAACCTCTACTGGTACCGCGACGGCATCGACGCCTGGCAACAGGCCGGCCTGCCGCTGCGCCCGGCACAACCGGCGCCACTGCCCTGAGGCGCCAAACTTTTTAAATCGCTGTCGCCGCACCATAATGAAAACAATGAGGTGAAAGGCCATGTACAAGATTCTGATTGCCGACGACCACCCGCTGTTTCGCGAAGCCATCCACAACGTCATCAGCGACGGCTTCCCCGGCAGCGAAATCATGGAAACCGCCGACCTGGACAGCGCCCTGGCGTTGACCCTGGAACACGACGACCTCGACCTGATCCTGCTCGACCTCAACATGCCCGGCATGCACGGCCTCAGTGGCCTGATGCAGCTGCGCAACGAGGCGCCGACCATCCCGGTGGTGATTGTCTCCGCCGAGCAGGACAAGCAGGTGGTGCTGCAGGCCATCACCTACGGCGCGGTCGGCTTCATCACCAAGTCCTCGCCGCGCGCGCAGATGACCGATGCCATCGCGCAGATCCTCGAGGGCAACGTCTACCTGCCGCCCGACATCATCCGCAGCCAGGGCAACAGCTCGCGGCGCAGCCACCCGGAGAACCCGAGCCTCTCCGCCGAACTGCTCAACGCCCTGACCCGCAAGCAGTTGCTGGTACTGGAGCGCATGACCAAGGGCGAATCCAACAAGCAGATCGCCTACAGCCTGGACATCGCCGAAACCACGGTCAAAGCCCACGTCTCGGCCATCCTGCGCAAGCTCAATGTGCACAACCGGGTACAGGCCATCCTCTCGGCCAGCGATATCGACTTCGCCGCCTACCTGCGCCGCTGATCAGGCCGCAGCCCACTCGCCATACGGGCAAGGTGCGGACGCCTGCAGCCTGAAATGCCCCGCCCGCCCAAGGCTGCACTCGCGACGTCTTCCAGGCCTCGCGCAGCTTGTGCGAGGCGCCTTGCCGCAGGCTTGCATCAGCCACTCGACCGGCTCGGCCTGCTCCTGTATATATCGCCGGAACACCTCACGACTCAGCCGCCTGCGCTGACTCACCGCGCCGGCAAGGACACTCTCGGCAACTGGGTAAACGGACTTGGCCGGATCAACTGCAATACGCCTGTGCATAGCGACTCTCCCAGCGATCACCCGAACGGCTCGGTATCGGCAAGTGTGGTGCAAGGAGAGTCCATTACAGCATTCAAACCGTTCGCTTCGCTCACTGGGACGGGCTAAATCCCGCCCATTAGCCAAACGTTACACATAAAGCGAGAACCCAAGCACGTGAGAGTCTTTAAATATAGGGGTGGGGATGAAAGTATATTTATTAGAGACCTGAAGTCGCTAGAAAAAGACACTTTTTGGTCTCCAACCATTAATAGATTGAATGATCCGTGCGAAGGATTGGTTTTTCACGAAGACCTCCTATCCCAAATTGATTTGACTGCTGGGCTTTTCGGGAAAGGCAGCAAAGAAGTGGCGAACTCTGCAGAAGCTGTTAAGCAGTCACTAAGGGAACTTATCGAGAAAAAAGATTCAGCAGGGATTTATTCCCTTAGTAAAAGTTGTACAGACGAGTTGCTATGGGCTCACTATGCAAACAGCCATGAGGGTTTTTGCATTGAGTATGAATTAGATACATTGGTTTATTTTGGTCGTAACGATTATCACACTTTTGACGTCAAGTACAGCAACCATCCGCCTAGCCTTCACATAAATGACATGTTCAAAATTAATGACAAAGTCAGTTTCATCCAGAAGCTTATTGGCATCAAGTCGGAAAGATGGGCTTATGAGAAAGAAGTTAGAGTTGTTACGTCGGCAGCAGGCCTTCAACACTATGATTACAGAGCTGTAAAAGCAATATACTTCGGACTCCGAATGCCTGAAGAAAGAAAAAAAGAAGTAATGAAGAGGCTTTGCGGTAGAGATATTAAATACTATCAGATCCATTTAAAAAGCAATTCATATAAGTTCAGTGCCGAAGCTATTGATGACCAATACCCAACAGATACGAAATATTTGTATTCTATTGCTCCTATAGCTGAATATGCGGTTGACCCAAGCACATTAAATGAAAAATGGTCTGAATTTTCTCCCTACCTAGATAAAATGGCAGAGATTGTACGGCGGGAGCCATATTGTAATGAAGTTCAAATAGTTGAGGTAAGCCACGATAAAAGCAAGCCTGGAAAACCGGTATTTTTTGGTCAATATCAGAGATCAAAATATAGGTATGAGAATATGTATCTTACGCCGGATCAAATCGATGAAAGGTATTCAAGAATTACAGACCTAGGGCAAGAAAATGTGTAACAAAGCGCTGCTAGGGACAAACCTACGCTGTGCTTCGGTTTGCCCCAAAGTGCGGCGTTAGGCGGCACCCAAACCACACCGAGGAGTACGCGGCAATGAATACATCGGAACCTGCGGTCCGGAGCGTTCGCCCCAGCACTGAAGTCGACACGCTACAGCGTCTGCCGTACTTCGTCGGCATCTCGGGCCAGACGGTGAACGCGACCGGCTTGTCCATGCATCTGGTGGTCATACCGCCTGGCGCTCGCTCTGAGCCACATATTCACCTCGGGTACGAGACTGGCATCTACGTGCTGCAAGGACGCGTGCTTACGCGCTGGGGTTCCGCGCTGCAGAACGAAGTGGTCAGCGAAGCGGGCGAGTTTCTCTTCATCCCGGCTGGTGTTCCACATGAGGCCATCAACCTGAGCGACACGGAAGCCGCCCGCGCCGTCGTGGCCCGCAACGATCCTGCCGAACAAGACAAGGTACAACCCTTTGTCCGCCCGCAGCCTTAGTCGCCAGTGCCCGCCTGCCCAGTAGCTCAAGGCGAGCTTACTCGAAAGTGTCCGTGCTAATAGGGTAGAACCCATCAGCCACTCGACCGGCTCGGCCTGCTCCTGTATATATCGGCGAAACGCCTCACGACTCAGCCGCCTGTGCTGACTCACCGCGCCGGCACGGACACTCTCGGCAACTTGGTAAACGGACTTGGCCAGATCAACTGCACTGCGTTTCATCAGCGCTCTCCCAGCGAACAGTCAACACCGTTATCGGTATAGAACCGCGGTGCGGGGAGCGTCCATTACAGCCTTCAAACCGTTCGCTTCGCTCATTCGGGACGGGCTAAAGCCCGCCCTTTAGCCAAACGTTATGTCTTATGGAGTTACCGATGGATGTCATGGATGTCATGGATGTTCAGCAAGAAAATACACTCGAAAAAAGTCTAAGGTTGGCCGCAAACGAACCAGCACATAGACCTGAGTTTTTTCGAACTCTCCTGAATTCGACTGTTTACGTCCTTGGCACCGCTGGCGCAGAAGAAGGCACAGTCAATCTTGAGGCCGGAAGTAAAATCAGAATTTTACATTGGGAAAAACAAGACGGCACTCCTGCTATCCCATTTTTCTCTTCGTTAGAAATTCTACAACAATCAATAGACGCCGAGCAGTCCTATTTAGAGCTTCCAGCCAAGTCCTTGCTTGAAATGACGCTAGGCACTAATCTTTTTTTGAACCCGAAATCCCCATATGGGAAAGAGTTTACTCCAGAGGAAGTTCAGCATCTGTTGTCTGAGGGCATTGGCCGAAAAGCAATACAACGTACAGTCCCAAAAGAGACAAAAGTCCTGCTTGGGCAGCCGGAAAAATATCCGTCAGAGATGGTGGATTCACTGACGCAATTACTAGCCAAACATCACAACGTGAAGCGCGCGTTTCTTGCGCTAATGCACGACGCGTCGGTCGATGAAAAACCACACTTGGTCGTCGGCATCGAGGCTGATGGAGATATTGAGTTGGTATTGCGCGAAGCTGGCAATGTTGCAGGGGATACTGCACCTGATGACGAGCCAGTTGACCTATGCCTCGTCTCTGAAGGCGAAGCGGGTCTAAGTAATTATTTCCTTACCCAAACGAAGCCCTTCTGTAGTGGTCTACTGATCCCGGACACCGATTTAGGCGAAAATCCTCGCCGTGAGAGAGGTGTCTGATGAGCAAACAACGACGTACGTTTTCCGCCGAGTTCAAACGCGAGGCAGCCGCCTTGGTG
>NZ_JBFTEG010000019.1:0-76901 GCF_041027545.1 Pseudomonas zhanjiangensis
AGCTGGCCTAGTTGAGCCAGCCAGTGGTGAAAGGCTTGAGTATCCATGAGCGGCAGACCTCCCGAGCGGATGCCTGCCTTTCAGATTAGTTCTTGCAACACATCATTGGGACATAGCCTTTTTTATGCCCGCCGCCCGAGCCCCACATTCAGGCACCCGGCCACGTCTCGCCGGCGGCATTCGGCCCAGCCCCGGGCCGGGTCTGACAAGTACCGCACAAAGTCGCCGGCGGAATCCTTGCAGGCCATCTGCAACATGGTATACCAACCGACCGAATACCGTGCCAGATCGGCATGGCATCCATTCACAGGACGACAGGGGGAGCCCGCACGCATGAGCAGGATTTCATTGGTGATCGGATTGGCCGCGACGCTCCTGGCAGGCAGCCACGCGGCCCGCGCAGAACAGCCGCTGACCTTCGTCAGCTGGGGCGGCTCGACTCAGGCTGCGCAGGAGAACGCCTGGGCCACGCCCTTCACGCAAGCGACCGGGATCCGTGTGCGGATGGCCGGCCCCACCGACTACGACGCGTTTCGCGCCATGGTGCAGAGCGGCGAGGTGACCTGGGACGTGGTGGACGTCGAGGCGGATTTCGCCCTGCGCGCCGGCCGCGAGGGGCTGCTCGAACCCCTGGACCTTAAGCAGGTCGCGCAACGCGACATCGACCCGCGCTTCGTCACCGTCTACGGCGTCGGCTCCTTCTACTTTTCCTTCGTGCTCGGCTACAACAGCAGCCACCTGGCCCGGGCGCCCGAGGCCTGGCCAGACCTGTTCGACACCAAGGCCTTCCCGGGCAAGCGCGCGCTCTACAAGTGGCCAAGCCCGGGCGTGCTGGAGATGGCCCTGCTGGCCGACGGGGTGGCGTCGGACAAGCTGTACCCGCTGGACCTGGAGCGGGCCTTGCGCAAGCTCGACACCATCAAGTCGGACATCGTCTGGTGGGGCAGCGGCGACGAATCCCAGCAGCTGCTCGCCTCCGGCCAGGCCAGCCTGGGCATGTTCTGGAACGGTCGTGTGCATGCGCTGAAGCAGGCTGGTGCGCCGGTCGACCTGCGCTGGCGACAGAATCTGGTGACCGGCGACTTCCTGGTTATTCCCCGCGGCTCGAAGCAAGTCACGGCGGCCAAGCGCTTCCTCGGCTTCGCCAGCAAGCCCAAGGCCCAGGCGGACTTCGCCAGCCGCACCGGCTATGCGCCGGTCAACCTCAACAGCGCCGCGCTCATAGCCGCGGACCTGGCCGGCAATCTGCCCAGCGCCCACGGTGACAGTCAGATCACCCTGGACTTCAAGTACTGGAGCAAGCACGGCGAAGCCATCAGCCGGCGCTGGTACGCCTGGCAGGCCCAGTAGGCCCAACAGGCAGCGGGGCGCTCGGCGGCGCCCCGCAGCGGGTTGCCTTCCGATGAACAGCAGTCGCCCGTACGCGGATGGGGCTTGCACAGGAAAATTTCTGGTATACCATAAGACCGTAACACCAAAAATCGAACAACAGAGGCTGCACGAAATGATCGATCCCGCCGTCTACAAGCAGGTCATGGGCTCCTTTCCCTCGGGTGTCACCGTCATCACCACCTTGAACGACGAGGGCGAGATCGTGGGCCTGACCGCCAGTGCCTTCAGTTCCCTGTCGATGGACCCCGCCCTGGTGCTGTTCTGCCCCAACTACAGCTCCGACTCCTACCCGAGCCTGATTGCCCGCAAGAAGTTCGCCATTCACCTGCTGACAGCCGAGCAGAAGCAGGAGGCCTACGCCTTCGCCAGCAAGGGCAAGGACAAGGCGCGCGGCATCGAGTGGCGTCTGAGCGAACTGGGCAATCCCCTGCTGAGCAATGCCACGGCGATCATCGAGTGCGAACTCTGGCGCGAGTACGAGGGTGGCGACCACGCCATCATGGTCGGCGCGGTGAAGAACCTGATCGTGCCGCCGCAGCAGGTGGCGCCGATGATCTACTGCCACGGCAAGATGGGCGCGCTACCCGCCTTCGCCTGATCGTCCGCCCGCGCGACGGCCAGCGGGACAGCAGACGAAAACACCTTGCAGATTACCTGTATTATGGTATACCAATATTCAGCGATCCGCCCGCCTTGCTTGGAGCGTCTGCCGACGCAGCGGAATCACCGAAACAGGAGCGCAGTGCACGCTTCATCGCAGCCGGCCAGTCCAGGGCCGAACAGACACAGGTTTGAGGAAGCAACATGAAATTTTCTTTGTTTGTGCATATGGAGCGCTATGACGAGCAGGTCAGCCACCGCCAGCTCTTCGAGAATCTGACCGAGCTCAGCCTGATGGCCGAAGCCGGTGGTTTCAGCACCGTGTGGATCGGCGAGCACCACGCCATGGACTACACCATCTCGCCGAGCCCGATGCCGCTGCTGTCCTACCTGGCGGCGCGCACCAGCACCATTCGCCTGGGTGCCGGCACCATCATCGCGCCCTTCTGGCACCCGATTCGTGTGGCGGGCGAGTGCGCCCTGCTCGATGTGATCAGCAACGGCCGGATGGAAGTGGGCCTGGCCCGCGGCGCCTACCAGTATGAATTCGACCGCCTGGCCGATGGTATGCCCGCCTCCGCAGGCGGCAAACACCTGCGTGAAATGGTGCCGGTGGTCAAGGCCCTGTGGCAGGGCGACTACGCCCATGAAGGCGAGATCTGGAAGTTCCCCACTGCCACCTCCTCGCCCCGCCCGATCCAGCAGCCACATCCCCCGGTATGGATTGCCGCGCGCGATCCGGACTCGCACAACTTCGCCGTGGCCAATGGCTGCAACGTCATGGTCACCCCGTTGATGAAGGGTGACGAGGAAGTGGTCGACCTGAAGAACAAGTTCGAGGCCGCCCTGGCCAACAACCCCGAGGTGCTACGCCCGCAACTGATGGTGCTGCGTCACACCCATGTGCACAGCCCGGAAGATAGCGAAGGCTGGAAGGTCGGCGCCGCCGCGATCTCGCGCTTCTACCGCACCTTCGATGCCTGGTTCGGCAACCAGCAGACACCGGTTAACGGCCTGCTGCCAGCGAGCCCCGAGGAGAAGTTCAAGGACCGTCCGGAGTTCGAGCTGGAGAACATCCGCAAGAACACCATGATCGGCACCCCCGAGGAAATCATCGCGCGCATCCGTCACTACCAAGACCTGGGTGTCGACGAGTTCAGCTTCTGGGCCGACAACAGCCTGCCGCATGCCGAGAAGAAGAAGTCGCTGGAGCTGTTCATCAAGCACGTGGTGCCTGCGTTCCAGTAAGCGCACGAAGCTCGGTGCACTGCCGAATCGACCGGCATTCGGCAGTGCCCTCAGGCTCGCCTGCCCTGCGAGGGCCTGCCAGCGAGCCATACACGCAGGCTGAGTTCAACCAGAACTCGTGCTCGCCCCCTCCCCTAACCGCAAACCAGAGGCCCTACAGGCCACTCGGCTACACGCCCATGCCTTGTCGCGCCCGCCGACGAGAACGCTCATCGCGTTGCTGCCTGATACATGAGCAGCTTCGCGGCGCGTGTCCCGAACGGGAGTTCTTCCCGACCATTCCACGGGGCATTGCCCACCGCAGGCTGTCGCCCCGCTGCGGGTAAGCGGCGAGAAGCACCGAATGCTTCGGGGCCGGCGCTCGAAACCTAGGTCGCCGAGTGCAGCTGGACCTCGACGACGCCGTCGACCCGGGCCGGTTGCTCGACGCCGGTCAACTCGGCGATCAGCTCCCACTGCTGATCCAGCTCTTCGCTTACCGACTGCATCCTGACGATCATCCGCGAGCCGGCCGCGCGCACGCCTGGGTCGGTGCTGCGCAGCAAGTCGAAGGACAGGGAGGTCAGCGCCGCCGTCAGGTGAGTGACGCTGCGGGACGCGAGGGTGAGGAGATCGGTGAGCTGTTGTTCTTTCGCGGTCATAGCGGCCTTCCTTGGCGTGAGTACGTACCGGTGCGCAATCCATCGAATCACAGCTTAGCGGAACTGCCCGCTTGCAGGTCAAGTAGCAGATCGGGCCCGACACCCCCCTCGAGACGCCGCTGCCAGCCCCGATGGCGCCGCCCCAAGTTAAGGCGAAGTTGTCTTTTTGGTCAAAAAAAGTGCAGAGCCACGCCCAGCCACGGATCTCTCCAAACGCCACCAAGCGCGCCAAACCTGGCGCCGCCATGAGAACAGGCCCCTGCCGAAAAGCTGGCCTCCTTCTTGCTCAAGCCCAGCAGCCTGACCAACCAGACAGGTTTTATAACCATAACCCTGCACACCGGGAGCACCCTTCGATGAACCCTAGCTTCTCTTCCCTGATTATCGCCAGCGGGCTGCTGGCGGCCGGCCAGGCCATGGCCGGCGACCTGATGCACTGGCAGAACAACAGCCTGACCTACCTCTACGGCCAGGATTTCAAGATCGACCCGCCGATCCAGCAGACCCTGACCTTCGAACATGCCAGCGGCTGGAACGTCGGCGACCTGTTCTTCTTCGTCGACGGCATCAAATACAACGGCGAGGCCAGCAACGGCGCCGGCGACGGCCATACCTTCTACGGCGAACTGTCGCCGCGCCTGAGCCTGGGCAAGCTGTCGGGCAGCCCGCTGGCATTCGGTCCGGTCAAGGATGTGCTGCTGGCCATGACCTATGAGTTCGGCGAAGACGACGTCGAGTCCTACCTGATCGGCCCGGCCATCGACCTGGCGCTTCCCGGCTTCGACTACTTCCAGCTCAATACCTACCTGCGCAGCACCGACGGCAAGCGCGACGGTGAAGGCGTCTGGCAGATCACCCCGGTATGGAGCTACACCATTGCGGCGGGCAAGTCGGATATCGTCATCGACGGCTTCATGGACTGGGTGGTGGACAACGACGACAGCTACCACGCCAACCTGCATTTCAACCCGCAGATCAAGTACGACCTGGGCAAGGCCCTGAACTGGGGCGAGAAGCAGCTCTACGTCGGCATCGAGTACGACTACTGGAAGGACAAGTACGGCATCGACAACGACAGTTTCCTCGGCGACGTGATCCTCGAGGGTACCGACCAGAACACCGCCAGCCTGCTGGTGAAAGTGCACTTCTGAATCGGCTGCCGATGCGCGCCTGCCCCGGCCTAAAGGTGCAGGCGCCTGCTACCGAGCGCCACTGCCCATGGGTCCCTGCCTATGCTTAGATGGCCGGCCACATCTGTGTGCTCGACCGCTATGCAAGGACTACCGATGACCGCTCGAACCCTGCTGCTGACCGCCCTGGCCATGCTCGCCTTCGCCGGCAACTCGCTGCTCTGCCGTCTGGCCCTGCGCGAAACGGCGATCGATGCGGCCAGCTTCACCAGCCTGCGCATCGTTTCCGGCGCCATCACCCTGTACCTGCTGCTGCGCCTGCGCCCCGGGGCTGGCGCCGTGGCCGGCAACTGGTTCGGCGCCGCCACGCTGTTCGCCTACGCTGGCGCGTTCTCCTTCGCCTATATCAGCCTGGACGCCGGGGTCGGCGCACTGCTGCTGTTCGGCGCCGTGCAGCTGAGCATGATCGCCTGGGGCCTGTATCGCGGCGAGCGCTTCGGCTTGATGGCCAGCAGCGGCCTGCTGCTGGCCATCGCTGGCCTGGTGGTCCTGCTGCTGCCGGGCGCCAGCGCGCCGCCATTCGCGGGCGCCCTGCTGATGTTGCTGGCCGGGGTGGCCTGGGGCGCCTACTCGCTGCTCGGTCGCGGCGTCGCCGACCCCCTGGCCGCCACCACCGGCAATTTCCTGCGGGCCATTCCCCTGGCCCTGCTGGTCAGCGCCCTGCTGCTGGGGCGGGCCAGCTGGGATGTTCCCGGACTGACCTACGCCGTGCTTTCCGGCGCGCTCACCTCGGGTATCGGCTATGCCATCTGGTACACCGCGCTGGGCGGGCTCAAGGCCTTTCAGGCAGCGACCGTGCAACTCAGCGTGCCGATCCTTACCGCCCTGGCCGGCAGCCTGTTGCTTGCCGAACCCTTGACCCCACGCCTGCTCCTGAGCGCGCTGGCGGTGCTGGGCGGCATCGCCCTGGTGCTGAGCGCCAAGCAACGCGGCTGACGCCGCCGCACTCTCCTATGCTGTAGCCACAGCCCACAACGGAACGCCAGACCATGACCCATATGCCCAGCGCCGCCTTCCGTCACCTGCTTGCGGGCCTGCTGGCGCTTGCCCTGACGGCCTGCGCCAGCCTGACGCCGCACGACCCGCTGCACATCGACCTGGTGGGCCTGGAGCCATTGCCCGGCCAGGGCCTGGAGGTACGCTTCGCGGTAAAGCTGCGGGTGCAGAACCCCAATGACAGCGCCATCGACTACAACGGCGCGGCACTGCAACTGGAGGTCAATGGCCAGCCACTGGCCAGTGGCGTGAGCGATCAGAGTGGCCGCATCGAGCGCTTCGGCGAAGCGCTGATCAGTGTGCCGGTGACTATTTCCGCCTTTTCCGCGATGCGCCAGGCGTGGGGCGCCGCCGGCTACCAGGCTGGCGAGGGCCTGCCCTATGTGCTGCGCGGCAAACTGGCCGGAGGCCTGTTCGGCACCCAGCGTTTCACCGATAGCGGCCTGCTCGACTGGCCGCAGCCGCCGGCAACGCCTTGAAACCGGCCAAGACGCGGCGTTGCAGGTGGCGCACTATCGCCGCGGGTGATGGCGCAGGAAGGTTGTCGCGCCGTGGCGCCGCAACCGCGCCTGAAGGCCCGAGACCATTAGCCGCTCGATGGCGTGCCGGAATCGACGCCATGCACTTGCAATAGGGGAAAGTGCGCCGCGCGGCTTACTGAGACCGAGCTGCGGCGGCCCAGCCAAAAAGGAACTGGGCTGCAGCAACTTGCTCAGGTAGAGCTTGGCAATCATCGATGCTTCGGCCTCGGAACAGCCATCGACCTTCCGGCTCGCATAACGACTCGGCACGTTGCGCGACATCCGCGGATGGCCTCGCGGTCCTCCCGCGCTGCTCTTGGCACTCATAGGTGATTCCGCCCTGTAGTGAGATACAGCCGATCAGCCCATGGGATGATCATTCTCAAGCCAGGCATCCCAGCCTTGTTCTCCTTGCCTCTCCTGTCTTCTCCGCCAACGGCCAGGGCGCCCCTCGCCTCTTTAGCGCCCCTGCCATTCTTTTGGTTTAGCTGCGCCCCAGGCATTCGTCAAGATCTCGACTCACACCAGGCCACCGCCTATCAAAAAACATAA
Source organism: Pseudomonas zhanjiangensis (assembly GCF_041027545.1). NCBI lineage: Bacteria > Pseudomonadati > Pseudomonadota > Gammaproteobacteria > Pseudomonadales > Pseudomonadaceae > Pseudomonas > Pseudomonas zhanjiangensis. The sequence continues at coordinate 7,141 of NZ_JBFTEG010000019.1, forward strand.
CTATTTGATATTAATGGAAATATAAATATCCAACAGAAAACGCCAAGCCCCTTATAGCCAATGGGTCAGAAGGCCCCTGTGGCCTCAGGCATCGTCCTTGCCGGGGCCTGGCGGCGGGGTGTCCGCCACCCGCAGCTGCCCCTGCTCGCCCAGCTCCAGGCGCAGGCTGCCCGAGCGCAGGTGCAGGTCGCGCTGGGGAAAGGGGATCTCCACCTCGGCCAGGCGCAATTGATCCTCGATGGCCCAGAGCAGCCGGGCACTGGTCGCCCCCGGCGAGATCATCAGCTCGTGCTCGACCCACACCACCAGCTCGAAATCCAGGCTGCTGTCGCCGAACTTGGTCAGCCAAACATCCGGCTGTCGCGCCGGCACGCTGGTGATGCAACCGGGTACCGCCTCCACCGCCTTGAGCACCGCCTCGCGAACCTTGTGCTTGTCGCTGCCGTAGGCCACGCCGAAGGGGATATGGATACGTCGATAGCGCTCGTCGAAGCTCCAGTTGGTCACCCGACCGTTAATGAATTCCGAGTTGGGCACGATGATGTCGACCAGATCATTGGTGGTGATGCGCGTGTAGCGCATGCCGATCTCGGTGACCCGCCCCATCACCCCCGACTGCAGGTCGACGAAGTCGCCGACCTTGAGGGTCTTTTCCAGCAACAGGATCAGCCCGGAGATGAAGTTGCTGAAGATGTTCTGCAGGCCGAAACCGATGCCCACGCCGATGGCGCCGCCGATCAGGGCGAGGTTGGTCAGGTCCAGGCCCAGGTAGCGCAGGCCGATCAGGCTGCCGAGGATCCACACCGCGTAGCGGATCAGGCGGGTCAGCGCATACATGCCCGAGGAGTTCATGTAGGTGCCTTTGCCGCGCGCCGCCACATTGCGCAGGCCACGCTCGAGCAACGAGGAGAACCACCAGGCGAAGAACAGGATGAAGCCCAAGCCCAGGACACGCAGCAGGTTCACGTCGGTATCGCCGATCTGCAGCCAGGGCAGGGTCGCCCAGTGCCACAGCGTCTGCAGGATATCGTCGGTCAGATCTTCTACTTTCATGGGCGAAACCTGGGGGCAAGGGCATGGGCCAAGGTTGCCGGCGCCTGCCGCGCCAGCGGGGTTATGCCTTCTGAGGATAGTCCCTCGCCTGCACCGGGTAAGGCGCCCAGCGTGACCGGCCGCCGCTCGGCGGGCTAGGCTTAAGGCGTGAGCATGCGCTGCCGCGAGGCCGCAAGCATGCGCGCGACCGCGATCGGCATCGTTCCCTGGCCGTGGCCGGGCGCCACCGAGGAACGCGGTCAGTCGCCGCGGGCGATTCGGGACCTGCGCCAAACGAGACAGCTGCGCCCGACGCCCGAAATAGCGGCGACCAGAGCTCCACAGCGAGGCAGCAGATGAGCACCACCCGGATCACCCGCGAAGCCACCGCCTGCCACCTGCAGGCCCTGCACCAGCAAGGCTTCGTGCTGCTACCCGGGGTGCTGGATTCGCGCCAGGTCGGCGAACTGCGCGCCGCCATCGACCGGCTCGAGCCGATCCATTGGGATTACTCCGGCCTGGTCGACCACTACAAGTGCGTGTTCAATCGCGATCCGCTGTGGCTTGCCTACCTCGACCTGCCTGACGTGATCGAACTGGCCGAGGCCGCCCTGGGCGCCGACTGCCATGTGATCGGCCAGACCGCCTGGCGCTGCCATCCCGGCTTCGTCGGCGCCGAGCTGCACCTGGACTACCTGGTGATGGAACTGCCGCCGACGCTGCTGGCCGACCCTGCCTTCGAGCTGCCCATGCAGATCTGCACCGCCCACTGCTATCTCGACGACATCGACGAAGACCTCTGCCCGACCCTGGTGATCCCCGGCAGTCACCGCGCCGGGCGCAAGCCCCTGCCCGGCGAGCGCCAGTGGTGCGGCGAGCCGGCCCAGGCGGTGCTCTGCCGCGCCGGCGACGTGCTGATGTTTCGCAGCGAGTTGTGGCACGCCGGCAGCCGCAACCGCAGCGCAGACCGCACCCGCTACCTGCTGCAGGTGCACTACGGCCGGCGCATGGTCGCGCAGAAGTTCTCGCCCTACCTCGCCTGGCGCTTCAACCCCGAGGTGCTGGCCGCCTGCACAGCGCGCCAACGCCGCCTGCTGGGCGAACATCAGGAAGCGGAATACGACTGAAGCGAGAACACGGACGCAAATTTACACAAGTTTTACACCGGCCCCTCGGGACATTTCAGCCCGACCAGGGTCTCAGTTGGTAGCCGGCCCACGCCGGCAACTGATAAGGAGACCCGATCATGCCCAAGCGTATTTCCCTGCTCACCGCGCTCCTCGCCTGCCTCGCCCTCGCCGGCCAGGCCACGGCGCAAGCGTCCGAACGCGATGCAGCCATAGCCGGCGCGGTAGTCGGGGCCGTGGTCGGCGGCGCGATCGTCGCCAACAGCCGCTATGCCCCGCCCCCCGTCTACGTCGAAGTCGCCCCACCGCCACCACGGGTCGTCTACTACGAACCGCAGCCGGTGTACTACCAACCCTATGCCGTGGTGGTCGAACCGCGCCACGGACACCGTCACAAGCATCATCGCAAGTACCGCCACGGGCACGGCCACGGCCACGGCCAGCCGGTCTATTACGCTCCCCGCTGGTAATTGCCCGACAGCCCCGCCTCGTGCGGGGCTGATCGCATTCGGGGCCGGCCCTGGAGGGCGCCATTCATCGGCCATTGCGACGCTTGCCCGGCAATGGCGGTCAAATGGGCTAAGGGTGACTACCGATGAACAGGAGGCATGCCGATGAACAGCCGAATGCTGGGATGTGCGGCGATGCTCGCCAGCCTGGCGCTGGCGGGCATCACTCCGGCGCAGGCGTCCGACCGTCACGCCATCATCACCGGAGCCGCCGTCGGCGCCCTGATCGGCGGCAGCATCGCGGTGCAGGCCCACCATGGTCGCGTGCCGGTGTACATCCAGATAGGTCCGGCGCCGCCGCGTGGCGTCTACTACTATCAGGCGCCGCCCCGCTACTACGCACCACCCCCCGTGTACTACCGGTCCTATTCGGTGCGCCCCCACGGTGGCCGCGCCTATCCGCTGATAGTGGCGCCGCACTACCGCTTCAACCCACGCTCGCACCGGCACCACTACCGCAAGCACCATCACCGCCAGCACGGCTTCGGTCCGCGCCGCTAGTCTCGGCTGGGGCGGCTCGCACAAGGGCCGGCGCATTGCGGCGCCGGCTCGAGGCCATGCGGCGCGCTAAAGGACAGCAAAACCCTTTACAATATGCGGCTTTTAGCCTGATCGAAGCCGAGGAACTGCCGTGAGCACCCTGCCACCCTGCCCCAAATGCAACTCCGAATACACCTACGAAGACGGCCAGCTGCTGGTCTGCCCGGAGTGCGCCCATGAATGGTCCGCCAGCGCCGAAGCGCCAGCCCCCGGCGATGACGCCAAGGTGATCAAGGATTCGGTCGGCAACGTGCTGCAGGATGGCGACACCATCACCGTGATCAAGGACCTCAAGGTCAAGGGCTCGTCGCTGGTGGTCAAGGTCGGCACCAAGGTCAAGGGCATCCGCCTGTGCGACGGCGACCACGATATCGACTGCAAGATCGACGGCATCGGCGCGATGAAGCTCAAGTCCGAGTTCGTGCGCAAGGTCTGACCCGCATCGGCCGGGCGGCGACCCGCCCGGCCCTGCGGTTTGCCCCTCGCCTGGGGCAGCGATAGTCCTCTGGACCCTTGCATTTTCCGCGCAGCGATCCTGCCGCTTGGCTAGCATTACCCCCGGCAGGCCCCCAGCCCGCTGCTTCTGCCCGCCAACCGGAGCCCACCATGCGCTACCTGCTGCTCACCCTGCTCCTGGCCTTCGGCGCCGCGCCGCGGGCGGAGCAATGGCGCGTGGTCGGTGACGAGCAGTTCGCCCCCTACAGCTTCGTGCCGATCGGCAGCGAGCGACCGCAGGGCCTGGACGTGGAACTGGTCGAGGCCATCCTGGCGGCGGCAAGGGTCGACTATCGGCTGCGCCTGTATCCCTGGCCGCGGGTCAAGCTCATGCTCGAACGGGGCGACGCGACCATGGCCTTCCAGTTCGCCGGCACCCCGGAACGCCGGGCGCAGTACCGGCTGGTCGGGCCGATCCGCAGCGGCGCCACCGTGTTCATGACCACCCACAAGACCGCGATCCAGGACTGGCAGCAGCTCGGCGACCTGGCGCCCTATGTGCTTGGCCAGGTCAGGGGTTACGCCTATGAGGCGGCATTCGATGCGGCCGATCTGGGGCGCGACACCAGCGCACAGAACCCGCGCCAGCTGGTGTCCATGCTGCTGGCCGGGCGCATCGACATCATCGTCGGCGACCGCACCCAGCTGCTCTACTTCGTCGCCGAGCAGCATGCCGAACAGCGCGTGCGCATTCTGCCGCGGCCCCTGGTGGAGATGCCCCGCTACGTCGCCTTCGCCAAGGACGACGAGGCGCACGCCGAGCGCTTCGCCGAGGCCCTGCGCCGCCTGCAGCAAGCAGGCACGCTGGAGCCCATCTACCGGCGCTGGGGCCAGTCGCCGCCACTCTAGGCAAACGGCGGCTCAGCGCACGCAGAACTCCAGGCGCGCCGACGGCTCGGCGAGCAGCACCAGCCTGGCCTGGTCGCGCCCCCCTGCCTTGGCGGCGTAGAGCGCGTCGTCGGCCAGCTTGTACAACCGCTCCAGGCTCAGGCCGGCCTCGGCCGGCACGCAGACCACGCCGGCGCTGACCGTCAGGCGCTGCAGCGGCGCGCCCTCGTGACCACGCACAGCCAACCCGCGAATGGCCTCCAGCAGCTGCGCCGCGGCCTGCGCCAGCGCGGTGGGCTCGACCTGCTCGGCCAGGGTGAAGAGGGCGAACTCCTCGCCGCCCAGGCGGAAACAGAAATCGCCGGCGCGCCGGTGCGTTTGATTCAGGCACTGACCAATGCGGCGGATCACCTCGTCGCCGACCGCATGACCGTAGCTGTCGTTGATCTGCTTGAAGTAGTCGATGTCGAGGATCGCCAGCGTCGCCCACAGCCGGGTCGAGGCCAAGCGACCGGCCCGAGCCAGTTCGGCCGGCACCAGGGTCTGGAATTGCCGGCGGTTGTACAGACCCGACAGCTCATCGGTGGTCGCCAGCTTGGCCAGCTGCTCGTTGGCCTCGGTCAGCGCCTCGGTGCGCGCGGCCACCAGCGCATCCAGGTCGCGGTTGGCCGCCAGCAGGGCCTGGCGCGAGCTGTCCAGTTCGCTGGCGGTCGCGCGAAAGCGCCTGGCCAGCAAGCCGAACTCGTCGCCGCGCGTGGCCAGCTCGCTGCCGCCCAACTCGCTGAAGTCGCCCTGGCCGACGCGGCCGGTCAGGCCGATGAAACGCCGCAGCGGCGCCAGCACGTGGCGCTCGATCAGCAACCAGAGCACGGCGAACTCGGACAGCAGCCCCAGCAGGGCGATGCCGAGAATGATCGCGGCGGCGCCCAGCGCCTTGTTCTGCAGCAGCGACTTGGGGTAGATGTTGACCAGAAACCAGCCCGGCCCGTCGACGCGCGTGTAGGCGAGAAAGGCGTCGTCGATCTCGGTCACGCCGCTGTGCCGCCGCTGGCTCACCACCGCGTCGAAGATGCGCTGCAGGCGCGGGTGGCGCCCGTCGATCCTGAGCGCGCCGTCGGCCGCCTGGATGTCCTGCAGCATGGGTTCGTAGGCGATCAGGGTGCCATCCTCGGCGAAGGCGATGTTGCCGGTGCCGTCCAGGGCATCGCCGAGGGTGCGCTGCATGAAGTCGTCCAGGAGAATGTCCTGACCCAGGGTCGCCACCAGCCGATCCCTGAAGTATACCGGCCGGAGGCTGCTGACCATCCACATCTCGGCGGTGCGATCGAAGTAGAAATGACTCCATACCGTGCGCCGCTCGGGGTTCTGCCGCTCGTTGGCCAGCGCCACGAAGATCTCGCCGGGGAAATAGGTGTCCGCCGGCACCTGGTGCAGGTAGGGCACGCCGACGAACTCGCCGATCAGCAGGTTTTCCGGGGCCGACAGGTAGTAGTTGATGTACTGGCCGGTAGCGGTCCAGGCGGTGCCGAACCATTCGAGCAGCGCCGCCATCAGCGCCGTGCGATGGCGCAGTTCCGGGGTCAGTTGCACGTCCTGGCCGATGAAGCCGGTAAAGCCGCCGTGCACCAGGCCGTCCTTGAACAGCAGGCCGTCGTACCAGCCCTTGCGGGTGCGCCAGGTGCCATCCGGCCAGGGCTCGAAGTAGTCGTCGAACAGCGCCGCACCGGTCGCCAGGGGTACGCCTTGCAACTGCTGGAGCAACTGCTGCTCGACCGCCAGGTGATGGCGCTCGGTCTGGGTGAAGAGCTGCGCCTCGCGCAGACCGCGCTCGCCGATGTACTGCTCGAGTTGCTCGAGCAGATCGTCTTCGAGCATGCCCGCCACATGGTAGTAGCTGACCGCGCACAGCAGTGCCGCGATCACCAGGCTGCGCAGGGTGCCGCGCAGCACGATCTGAGCCCTCAGCGAGGCACATGGAGGAACGGCGTCATTCTGCTCGGCGGTCATTGCGGTGCCTCTACTGCTGGCAGGTGCTGCGAGCGCAGCTGCCCGTCGGGCGGGCTTTTTGCGAAGAGTAGTGGCATTTGGCTATAGAGAGGAGTTTTTTCTCCGCCGCCGGGGCATCGGCCAGACAACCGGCAAGCGTCGACCGGCGGGGGGCGATCAGTCCGCCAGCCAGGCCGCGACGCGATGCAGGGCCTGCTGCTGGCGCTGCGCCCAGTCGCCATCGAGTTCGGCGAAGGGCTGGCGGTTGGCCTGCAGCCAGGCGCGACAGGCCTGGTGAAAGTCCAGGCGCTGGTCCAGTTGCGGCTGGCAGCGCTGGCCGTCGTCGACCCAGGGCACGCCTTGCGGGTCTAGCAGCAGGTGCAGGTCGTAGTGGCGCTCCAGCAGGGCCTGCTCGATCCAGGCCGGGCAGTCGCCGAACAGACGGCGACTCCACAGCAGGTTACTCAGCAGATGGGTGTCGAGGATCAGCAGCGGCGGGTTGCTCGCCCGCGCCTGGTCCTCCCAGGCCAGCTGCCCGCGGGCGATCGCCGGGATGTCCGCGTAGCAGGTGTCGCGGCCCTGCTGCTCGATGAAATGACGCACATATTCACCGACCAGCACGCCGCCGAAGCGCTGCTGCAGCGTCCCGGCCAGCCAGCTCTTGCCGCTCGACTCCGGGCCGGTCAGCACCAGCACCTTCATGCGCCGGCCAGTTTCGCGCGAGCCAGCGGCGGGGCGCGGCGCCAGGTCCGCCAGCCCTGCAGCGCCAGCAGGCAGAACAGCCCGTAGAGGCCGGCTGTCAGGTACAGCTCCTTGCTGACGAACAGGCCGACGAAGACCACGTCCACCGTCAGCCACAGGGCCCAGCACTCCAGGCGCTTCTGTGCCATCCACACCTGGGCGACCAGGCTGAAGGCGGTCAGCGCGGCATCCAGCCAGGGCGCCGCGGCGTCGGTGTAGGTGGCCATCAGGTAGCCCAGGCCGAGGCTGCCGGCGGCGCCGATGGCAAGGCTCAGGAGCAGTGCCGGCAGGCTCAGGCGGCTGACCTCGCGGCCCTGCTGCTGCACACCGCCGCGGGTCCACTGCCACCAGCCATACAGCTGCAGCACCGCGTAGACCACCTGCAGGAGCATGTCCGAATACAGCTTCACCTCGAAGAAGATCCAGCTGTACATCAGCACCATCAGCAGGCCGATCGGCCAGCACCAGGCATTCTGTTTGACCGTCAGCCAGACGGCGATCACGCCCAGGGCGGCGGCGACAATTTCAAGCGGCGACATCGGAACCTCGGTACGGCAGGCTCTCGCCTGCCCGGTTTAAAAAATGGCCGACGATTGTAACCAATCCGCACGAATGGGTTAGGGTAGCCCGGCGCCGGTCGCCACCGGCGCGACCAACAGCGCCTCGCTCGGGGCGCCAGGAACGCGCGGCGCAGCGCCGCTCACAACGATGTGAACAAGGAAAACAACCATGGCTCGACAACTCACCCTGAAACCCGTCGCCGGCGCCCTGGTCGGCCTGCTGCTGGTGGCCGGCGTACTCGGCTCCTGGTACACCATCGACGAAACCGAGCGCGGGGTGCTGCTGCGCAACGGCGCGCTGGTCGGCGTGGTCGAGCCGGGCCTGTCGTTCAAGGTGCCCTTCATCGAGACGGTCAAGCGCATCTCCACCCAGAGCCAGGTGACCCTCTACGACCGCCTGCAGGCCTACAGCAAGGACCAGCAGGCGGCGACCCTGCGCGTGTCGGTGTCCTGGCACGTGGTGCCGGCCGAGGTGGCCAAGGTCTACACCGCCTACCAGACCAGCGAGGCGATGAAGGACCGGCTGATCAGCCGCCAGGTGCCGACCCAGGTGGAGAACGTGTTCGGCCGCTACAACGCGGTGGCCGCGGTGCAGAATCGCGGCCAGCTGGTCAGCGACATCTCCGCGGCGATCAAGAGCGCCATCGCCGGCCCGGTGGTGATCGACAGCGTCCAGGTGGAGAACATCGACTTCTCCGACGCCTACGAGAAGGCCGTGGAAGCGCGCATGACCGCCGAGGTGCAGGTCAAGACCCGCGAGCAGCAGCTGGCCACCGAGCAGGTGCAGGCGCAGATCCGCGTCACCCAGGCCCAGGCCGAAGCCGACTCCAAGCTGGCCCAGGCCAAGGCCGACGCCGAGGCCACTCGCCTGCGCGGCCAGGCCGAAGCCGAAGCCATCCGCGCCCGCGCCCAAGCCTTGGCGAGCAACCAGAACCTGGTCGAGCTGACCAAGGCCGAGCGCTGGAACGGCGTGCTGCCGACCACCGTGCTGCCGGGCGGCGCCATGCCCTTTATCGACGCCGGCAAGTAAGCGCCCGGCGCTTGCCGGAAACGGCCACCGGCCGACGCCCTGCGTCGGCCGGTACATTTGAAACAGCGCAAAAACTTGCGCACCCACCCGGCAAACACCCGCAATAGAGGCCCCGGGCCACCCCCGCAGCACGTATCATGCGCGGCTTTTTCGAGCCGAGCCGTCCATGTCCCGCCTGATCGCCCTGTTCTGTCTGCTGCTGGCGCTGCCGGCCTACGCTGATGCCCCGCAAAACTTCGCCGCCGCCAAGAAGATCGCCTGGAAGCTCTACGCCGAGCGGCCCAGCACCTTCTATTGCGGCTGCGCCTACCAGGGCAACCGGGTCGACCTGGCCAGCTGCGGCTACAGCGTGCGCAAGCAGGCGCGCCGCGCCCAGCGGGTGGAGTGGGAGCATGTGGTGCCGGCCTGGGTGATCGGCCACCAGCGCCAGTGCTGGCAGCAGGGCGGGCGCAAGCTGTGCAGCCGCCACGACCCGGTGTTCCGGGCCGCCGAGGCCGACCTGCACAACCTGGTGCCGAGCATCGGCGAGGTCAACGGCGACCGCTCCAACTACGCCCTGGGCATGCTCGCCGGCACGGCGCAGCAGTATGGCGCCTGCCCGATGCGGGTCGACTTCAAGCAGAAGACCGCCATGCCCCCCGAGCCGGCACGCGGCGCCTCGGCGCGCATCTACCTGTACATGGCCGAGCACTACCGGCTGCGCCTGTCCAAGCAGGACAGGCGCACCTACGAGGCCTGGAACCGGCTGTATCCGGTCAGCGAATGGGAGCGCTGGCGCAACCAGAAGGTCGGCTGCGTGATGGGCCACGGCAACCCCTATATCGGCGGCTTCGAGCCCGAGCGCTGCGGTCCGCTGCGCCACGCCGGCGACAACCGGCGCAACAGCGGCTGAGTCCATGTCGGGGCACGGCCATTTACGCCGAAAATCTGGCCGAATTCCCCTTTGCACTGCGCGCCTGCGCGCCCTAGTGTAGCCCCGGGTCCGGGGTTTGCGCCGGGCCGCAAGGAGTGACCATGCTCGAACAACCCACCACCACGCGCCTGCCCGTCAATGCCCACTGGCAGCACTTCAGCCGTGCCGGTACGCCCGCCCATTTCTATCACGCCAACGGTTTTCCCCTTGGCGTGTACGAACCCCTGCTCAAGCGCCTGAGCGCCAACCTGGCGATCAGCGGCCTGGCCAGCCGGGCCACCTGGCCGGGCATCGGTCAGCCGCCGCGCAGACGCGACTGGCAGCTGTACGCCGATGACCTGATCGCCTTCATCGAGCAGGAGTACCGCCAACCGATCATCGGCATCGGCCACTCGCTGGGCGCCACCAGCACCATTCTGGCGGCGGCCAAGCGTCCCGAGCTGTTCAAGGCACTGGTCCTGATCGAGCCGGCGATGATCTCACCCGGCCTGGCGCGCCTGGTGCGCTGGCTACCCAAGACGCTGATGAACCGCACCGAACCGGCCAGGAGCACCCTGCGCAAGGCCGATCGCTGGCCCAGCCGCGAGGCCTTCGTAGCGCATTGCCAGAGCGGCCGTGGTTACCGCCGCTTCGGCCACGAAGCGCTGCAGGCGCTGGCCCGGCATGCGCTGCAGGAGGACGCGGACGGCGAGGTCCGGCTGGCGTTCCCCAAGCACTGGGAAGCGCACAACTACACCCAGCCACCGAACGTGATGGCGCAACTCGGCCGCTTGCCCATGCCCTGCGTGGCGATTCGCGGCAAACCCTCGGTGTTCTTCACCGAGCAGCTGTGGCAGGAGTGGCAAAGGCGCTGCCCGCGGACCGAGTTCCTGCAGGACCTCGACCATGGCCACCTGCTGCCCCTGGAGAATCCCGCCGGCTGCCAGCAGCTGATCGAGCGAGGCCTGGCCAGCATAGGCGCGCTGGCCTGACGGCTCAGGGCTGCAGCTGCTGCAGGTAGGTGGCCAGGGCGTCGATCTGCGCGTCGCTGAAGTCGGCGGCGATGGTCATCATCACCGAGCCGGCGCGGCTCGGGTCCTTGTCGCGAAAGCGGGTCAACGCCTGGCGCAGGTACTCGGCCGGCTGGCCGGCCAGGCGCGGGGTGGTGTCGCGGCCGGTGGCGTCGGTGCCGTGGCAGGCGGTGCAGGTGCTCTTGAACTGGGCCTCGCCCTGCTGGCGCAGCGCCTCGTTTACCGGCCCCTCGTGCCCCTGCAGCTTCTGCTGGCCGAAATAGATGGCCACGTTGACCCGATCCTCCAGGGTCAGCACCGGCGCCAGCTTGGACATCACGAAGTCCTTGCGCTCGCCGCTGGCGAACTTCTCGAAGGCGTTGAACAGGTACACCGGGTTCTGCTCGGCCAGGTTGGGAATGTGCGGGCGCTTGCTGTTGCCGTTCTCGCCATGGCAGTTGCCGCAGAAGCGGATGCGCTCGTGCCCGGCCTCATAGGCCTGCTGGCGCAGCACCGGGTCGGCGGAAAGCTGGTTGAAGCGCTGCATGGCCTTTTCATCGGCCAGGGCCAGGCTGGCCAGACAACTGAACAGCACGAGGACAAGCACACGCATGACAGGAATCCTTTTCTGATTGGTCCGCCAGGGCGGAGGATTTTGCGCGCGACTATAAGCAGCCCGCGCCGGGCAAACCCTGGCCCAGGTCAAGCAAAGTGCAGATAGTCGCGCGACCGGCCCAACCTGCCGGCAAACGCCGCCCTGATCGAGCCAGAGGAGAAGCCATCTCGCCTCCGGCACGCGACAACAAGTCAATTTGCCATCATTCGTTCCAGTCGATAGCCTACGCGACGCTCAGGGAACGGGCTCACGACTGGAGACGCCCCGAGCGACCATGCAATAACCACAAGGACTAGGTATGAAAAGATTCGCCTATCTGCTGGTACTGGCGCTTTGCGCAGGCGTCACCGGCTGCACCATCCACCACCCGATCGACAAGGACTATGCCGCCTACCTGGCGAACAACCAGGGGGAAAGTGCCTTACCCAAGGCACAAAGCACAGCCGATTACCTGCTCGCCCCCTCCACCGAAACGCACCACTATGAATTCCGCTCGGCACTGGTCGGCCATGCCAACCTGTGGATCGTCGACTTCGGCAAACTGCTCGACATGACGCTCGCCTCGCAAGACGTGCAACGGGCCTTCGACGGCCTGAAGCGTCACGACGGTACGAGCAGCGATGCCCCCGTACTGCGTTTCGAACTGATGCAGTACCGCTTCGAGGATTTTCGGGCCTACGTGACGCTGAAGGTCGAGGTGGCCTCGGCCGGGCAGCCACAGTTCAGCAAGACCTACCAGGTCGAGGGGAAGAGCCAGGGCGGCAAGATGTTCTGGGGTGGCGCCTTCGCCATGAAGAATGCCGTCCAGCAGTCAACCAAACTGGCCGTGGATGAGATTCTTCGCAGCTTCATAACGGACTTCAACCAACTCAAGCTTGCGCAGAATTAACCGGGCTGCGCGTTTCGGTAAAGCCTTGTCTGCCCCGGCCATAACTTGATTGGAGCGGGCTTGCTCCGGCCGGGACGCGTGCCGTCGTGACCAGCCGCAGTGACCCGCTTCGACATTGCTCCGTTCTGAGCGGCAATTCAGCCGCCGCCGAGCGGCTGCACACTGTCCGTCCAGTCGTACTGCATCTGCCTAGCCGTGGCGCGCGCCGCTTGCGGCCCCAGTATCCGCGCGACCAGGTGCAGGCTCATGGCGATGCCGGCGGAAATGCCGGCGGAGGTGAGCGTCGCGCCGAGGTCGACGAAGGGCACCGACTCCGCCACCGTCAGGTCGGGGTAGCGGCTTCGCAGGTCTGCGATGTCTTCCCAGTGGGTGGTCACCCGCTGCCCCGCGAGCAGGCCCGCCTCGGCCAGGATAAAGGCGCCGGTGCACACCGAGGCCGTCACGGCGGCCTGGGCCGCGGCCTGGCGGACCCAGGCCAGGGTGGCGGGGTCGCTCAGCGGCTGGTCGACCACGCCACCGGGCACGATCAGCAGGTCGCAGGCCGGTTCATCGGCAAAGTCGGCGTCGGCCATCAGCCGCAGGCCATGGCGGGCGCGGATCAAGGTCCGCTCGGCGGCAATGCTGCGCAGGCGAAACGCATCGTGCGCCAGCAGCCGATCGCGCCTGGCCACCCGTGCGGCCACCGAGAACACCTCGTAGGGACCGGCAAAATCGAGGATCTCGACCTCGGGAAACAGCAGAATGCCGACCTCCAGGGTCCGCTGGTGCACGCGCGCGGCCAATGGTTCGTGCTTATCCATGATCATGGTTGTCCTTCCCGAGCATGCTGGTGCGGCAATGATCGTCCTTTTGCCTGGCCGGCAAAACGACAACAAACCCACAAAAATGGCCAGCGGCGCGCGCACCACGGACGGCCCTGAGCCCGCCGCCCGGGCGACGGCCAACCTCCTGCCTATGGCATTGGCCCGGCTGGCGCAGTATGTTCGGGGCACGCACACAGCAAGGATGACCCCATGGCCGGCAAAGCCCAGGGCCCGCGCCCGCAACAGAAACTGCTCGCCGTACTGATCGACGCCGACAACGCCTCGGCGGCCATCGTCGAAGGCCTGTTCGAGGAAATCGCCAAGTTCGGCGTGGCCAGCGTCAAGCGCATCTACGGCGACTGGACCCAGCCCAACCTGGGCAAGTGGAAGCAGGTGCTGCTCGACCACAGCATCCAGCCGATCCAGCAGTTCGCCTACACCCGCGGCAAGAACGCCACCGACAGCGCGCTGATCATCGACGCCATGGACCTGCTCTACACCCGGCGCTTCGACGGCTTCTGCCTGGTCTCCAGCGACAGCGACTTCACCCGCCTGGCCGCCCGCCTGCGCGAGGAGGGCCTGACCGTGTACGGCTTCGGCGAAGAGAAGACGCCCTCGCCCTTCGTCTCGGCCTGCGACAAGTTCATCTACACCGAGATCCTCCGCGCCGACGTCGCGGAAGTGGCCGACGCCGGCGACAAGGCGCAGGCGCCCGCCAGTGGCGGCGCCCCGGCCGAACCGGCCAAGGCTCAGGCCAAGAGCAAGCCGCAGAAGGTGCCGGTGGACTTCATCGCCAAGCTGATCGACGACATCGACGACGAGGACGGCTGGATCGAACTGGGCGTGCTCGGGCAGAACATCAGCAAACTGCGCCCGGCCTTCGATGCGCGGCTGTACGGCTTCAAGAAACTCAGCGACCTGATCAAGGGCCAGGCCAAGCGCTTCGAGTTGCAGGTGCGCGGCAGCAGCGCGACGGGGGGCGAGGCGCTGTATGTGAGGAATCGCAAGGCCGGGAAATAGATACGGTTTTTTGGCAGCTCCCTGCCCCTGTCACTCGTTCACCCGGGAATGCTGCAAATAGCCCGGCTATCCGTAGGGTGGACAACGCGAAGCTTGTCCACCACTGCACCTCACAAAAGAGCCCTCATCCGCCCCGACGCGTTCCGGGCAAGCGGCCAAACCTCGCCGACAGACGCCTGAGCCGCGTCGGCACAGGGCGTCCGGCGTTACAGCCGCTACAGTTTCCCTAGGCGGATCGGGCCGAGGCCTCAGACCAACAGCAAGGCGCCGCCTGCAGATCAAGGAGTCGCGGTGTCTCTCTTCAACCCTGACAGCTGGACTTTACTGCAAGGCCTCGGCGTATTCAGCCTATGCGCTCTGGTCATTGCGCTCGCCGGGACGCGCATCACCCGGGTGGTGGATCAGCTGGCCGACCAGACCGGCATCGGTGAGGCGGCGGCCGGCGCCGTGCTGCTGGGCGCCTCGACCTCGCTGGGCGGCTCGGTTCTGTCGGTCACAGCCGCCTGGAACGGCCATGCGGAACTGGCGGTCAGCAATGCCCTGGGCGGTATCGCCGTGCAAACCTTCTTCCTGGTGCTGTCAGACCTGGCCTACCCGCGGGCCAACCTGGAACATGCGGCGGCGTCCGTGCCGAACATGATGCAGAACGCCCTGCTGATCTCCCTGCTGGCATTGGTGCTGCTGACCGTCTACCTGCCGGATTCCACCCTCTGGCACATCCACCCCACCAGCCCGCTGCTGTTCGCCTTCTATGTCTACGGCCTGTGGCTGGTGCGTGGTGCTCAGCGGTTCCCCCAGTGGCACCCGGACATCACCCACGACACCCGCCAGGACCAGCCCGACGACATACGCCAGATGCCCAGCCTGCCTCGGCTGTGGAAGGAGTTCGCGCTCTTGATGCTGGTGCTGGGCATCGCCGGCTGGGCGCTGGAGCCTGCGGCCACGGTGATCGCCGAGCAGGCGGGTATCAGCCATACCGTCGTCGGCGTGATGCTGACCGCGATCTGCACCTCCATCCCCGAACTGGTCACCTCGATCGCCGCCGTGCGCCGGGGCGCGCTGACCCTCGCGGTGGGCGGCATCATCGGCGGCAATGCCTTCGACGTGCTGTTCATCGCCGCGTCGGACATCGCTTACCGGCCGGGCTCCATCTACCACGCGATATCGGCCGATTCGACCTTCTGGATCGCCCTGACCCTGCTCATGTCCGGCGTGCTGATCATGGGCTTGATTCGCCGGGAGCGCCGCGGCATCGCACGGATTGGCGTGGAAGGCGTCGCCATTCTGCTGCTGTACCTGGGCGGCGTGGCCGTGCTGGTGATGGGATAGCCGCAGCTAGTAGCGCGGTCCTCCGTGGTAACGATCTGGGCAGGAGGCCACCCAACTGCTCCGACACAACCACAGGCCGCTGGCTTTGCGCAAAACGACACACACGATCGCGCAGATTTCCGCCACTCTATCCCGCCATCGACCACGCCTCACGGCCCCTGCCCAGGAACCTGTCATGCACCGCCTCCCCCACCTCTGCACCCTCGCCCTGCTGCTGGCCCTTGGCGCCTGTGGCGCCGGCGAAACCGCGGCCACCGCGACGCTCCAGGCCCAGCAGGCGCAACAGGCCCAGCAGCAGATCGAGCAGCTCAAGCTGCAGATCAACGAGGCCAACGCGGTGAACGCCAAGCGCCTGGAAGACGCCGTGGAGCAGGCGCAGTAAGCCCCGCCGCCGCGCACCGCGCAGATGCAAGAAGGCCCGTCCTGGGACGGGCCTTCTGCTGTGCCTCAAGGGTTCAACGCCACCCTGGCCCTCGGGGCTACGCCGGCTCCCCGATCGGGGCCAGTTTCCTGGCCTGATACGCCTTGGCCGCATCGTGAAACGCCTGCAGCAGCGCGTTGTAGTCGGCCTTTTCCCAGTAGCGGTATTCCGGGTGCCACTGCACGCCGACGGCGAAGGCCTTGGCGCCGATCACGCTGACCGCCTCGATCTGCCCGTCCTCGGCCACGGCCTCGACCTGCAGGCCCTCGCCCAGGCGGTCGATGCCCTGGCCGTGCAGCGAGTTGACCTGGATCTCGCGCTCGCCGAGCAGCCGGTGCAGCACGCCGCCCTCGGTCAGGGTCACGCCGTGCATCGGGCCATAGGCCACGTCGTCCGGCACGCCCTTGCGCTCGCGGTGGTCGAGGCGGCCTTCGACTTCATGCACCTCGCGGTGCAGGCTGCCGCCGAACAGCACGTTCATTTCCTGCACGCCGCGGCAGATGCCGAGCAAGGGAATGCCGCGCTCGATGCAGGCGCGCATCAGCCGCAGCACGGTGGCGTCGCGCGGCTTGTCGGCCAGGCCCAGGCCGTCGTGGCTGTCGCCGTAGAAGCTCGGGTGGATGTTGGACAGCGAGCCGCCGAACAGGATGCCGGAGACGCTGTCGAGCACGGTGTCGAGGTCGAGCTGGTCGGCGAAGGCCGGGATCATCAGCGGGAAGGCGCCGTAGCCGGTGACCGACTGGATGTATTTCTCGCCCACCAGGTGGAACCAGCCGATGTCGCGGTCGGTCAGCTGCCAGCGGCACAGCGGTAGGCCAATCAGGGGTTTCGTCATAGCAAGTCCTCTTCAGAGTGGTTTGAAGTGGGCTGCCCTTGGGAGAGCGGGCTTGCAGGTCACGTCGCCGTGAGTCCGCTCACCCAAGGGGTGCCGTTTCCCGATGTGTGCCGGGTCACTGCACCAATGCCGCGCCCGCGCGGCAGGTTTGTTGCGTAAAGCGTGTTGCGCTGCTGCTTTTGTAGGAGCGGCCCATGGCCGCGATATCGGCGCTGGCCTTGATCGCGGGCATGGCCCGCTCCTACGGAATAATTGCGGCTGTGTTGGGGATCTATCAGGCCAGGTGGCGCTGAGATAATCGCGGCTAAAGCGGAGTGCCGCCCAGCCGCTCCCACAGGTCGTTATGTGCTTCAAAAAAAGGGGGCAGATCCTGTGATCAGCCCCCTTAGGGTTACTCAGCCATTGCTCGGGAAGGCGAACTGCGCCGCCTCGTGGCTGGCACGCTGCGGCCAGCGCTGGGTGATGGCCTTCTTGCGGGTGTAGAAACGCACGCCGTCCGGGCCGTAGGCATGCAGGTCGCCGAACAGCGAGCGCTTCCAGCCGCCGAAGCTGTGGTAGCTGACCGGCACCGGCAGCGGCACGTTGACCCCGACCATGCCGACTTCGATCTCGTCGCAGAACAGCCGCGCCGACTCGCCGTCGCGGGTGAAGATGCAGGTGCCGTTGCCGTACTCGTGGTCGTTGATCAGCTGCATGGCCGCTTCCAGGCTGCCGACGCGGACGATGCACAGCACCGGGCCGAAGATCTCGTCGGTGTAGATGCTCATCTCTGGGGTAACCCTGTCGAACAGGGTACCGCCGACGAAGAAGCCATTCTCGTTGCCGGCCACCACCAGGTCGCGGCCGTCGACCACCAGGCTCGCGCCCTGGGCCACGCCGGCGTCGATATAGCCGGTAACGCGTTCCTTGGCTGCGCCGGTCACCAGCGGGCCCATGTCCAGGCCGCAGGAGGTGCCGGCACCGATCTTCAGGCCCTGGATCTGCGGCACCAGCTTCTCGACCAGCGCATCGGCGACCTGATCGCCCACGCACACGGCCACCGAGATGGCCATGCAGCGCTCGCCGCAGGAACCGTAGGCGGCACCCATCAGCGCGCTGACGGCGTTGTCGAGGTCGGCATCGGGCATCAGCACCGCGTGGTTCTTGGCGCCGCCGAGGGCCTGCACGCGCTTGCCGCGCTTGGTGCCTTCGCTGTAGATGTACTCGGCGATCGGCGTGGAGCCGACGAAGCTCAGGGCCTTGACCTCGGGCGCCTCGATCAGCGCGTCCACGGCTTCCTTGTCGCCATGTACCACGTTGAGCACGCCCTTGGGCAGGCCGGCCTCGAGCAGCAGCTGGGCGATGTACAGGGTCGAGCTTGGATCGCGCTCGGACGGCTTCAAGATGAAGCAGTTGCCGCAGACGATGGCCAGCGGGTACATCCACAGCGGCACCATCGCCGGGAAGTTGAACGGGGTGATACCGGCGACCACGCCGATCGGCTGCAGGTCGCTCCAGGCATCGATGTTCGGGCCGACGTTGCGGCTGTACTCGCCCTTGAGCAGCTCGGGCGCGCCGCAGGCGAACTCGACGTTCTCGATGCCGCGCTTGAGCTCGCCGGCGGCGTCTTCCAGGGTCTTGCCGTGCTCTTCGCTGATCAGCTGGGAGATGGTCGCCTCGTGCTGCTCGAGCAGTTGCTTGAAGCGGTACATCACCTGGGCGCGCTTGGCCGGCGGGGTGTTGCGCCAGGCCGGGAAGGCGCTCTTGGCCGAGTCGATGGCCTGCTGCAGGGTGGCGCGGTCGGCCAGGGCGACCTGCTTGCTGACTTCGCCGGTGGACGGGTTGTACACATCGGCGGTGCGGCCAGTGGCGGCGACCAGTTCGCCGTGGATCAGGTGGGCAACGACAGTCATGGAAATCTCCGTTAATCGAATTCGTAGGGTGGATGACGCTGTTTTCATCCACCTGGATGTTTGTGCCGAGCGATCAGTCCAGCTTGTTTAGCACGTCGCCGACGGCGCTGAAGACGCGGTCTAGGTCTTCCATTCTGGCGTTGAAGGTCGGCCCGAACTGCAGGGTGTCGCCGCCGAAGCGCACGTAGAAGCCGGCCTTCCACAGCGCCATGCCGGCCTCGAACGGGCGGATCACCGGGTCGCCGTCACGCGCGGCGATTTGGATCGCGCCGGCCAGGCCACAGCTGCGGATGTCGACGATGTGCTGGGCACCGCGCAGGCCGTGCAAGGCCTTGGCGAACTGGGGGGCCAGCTCGGCGGACTGCTGGATCAGGTTTTCGCGCTTGAGCAGCTCCAGCGAGGCCAGGCCGGCGGCGCAGGCCACCGGGTGGGCCGAGTAGGTGTAGCCGTGGGTGAACTCGACCATGTGCTCGGGCGACGGCTGCTGCATAAAGGTGTTGTAGATCTCGCTGCTGGCGATCACCGCGCCCAGGGGCACGGCGCCGTTGGTGATCTGCTTGGCGGCGTTGATGATGTCCGGGGTCACGCCGAAGTACTCGGCGCCGCTCCACTTGCCCATGCGGCCGAAGGCGGTGATCACCTCGTCGAAGATCAGCAGGATGTTGTGCTGGCTGCAGATCTCGCGCAGGCGCTGCAGGTAGCCCACCGGCGGCACTATCACGCCGGCCGAACCGGACATCGGCTCGACGATCACCGCGGCGATGTTGGAGGCGTCGTGCAGCTCGATCAGCTTGAGCAGCTCGTTGGCCAGCTCGACGCCGCCGGTGGCGGCCATGCCCTGGGTGTAGGCCAGGTGCGGCTGCAGGGTGTGCGGCAGGTGGTCGACGTCCATCAGCTGGCCGTACATCTTGCGGTTGCCGCCGATGCCGCCGAGGCTGGTGCCGGCGATGTTGACGCCGTGGTAGCCACGGGCCCGGCCGATGAACTTGGTCTTGGCCGGCTGGCCCTTGAGGCGCCAGTAGGCCTTGGCCATCTTCACCGCGGTGTCGGCACACTCGGAGCCGGAGCCGGTGAAGAACACGTGGTTGAGCTCGCCCGGCATCAGGTCGGCGATCTGCTCGGCCAGCTGGAAGGCCAGCGGGTGGCCGTACTGGAAGGCCGGCGAGTAGTCGAGGGTGCCCAGCTGCTTGGCCACCGCCTCCTGGATTTCCTTGCGGGTGTGGCCGGCGCCGCAGGTCCACAGGCCCGACAGGCTGTCGTAGACCTTGCGGCCCGCATCGTCGGTCAGCCAGGCGCCTTCGGCGCCGACGATCAGGCGCGGGTCGCGCTGGAACTGGCGGTTGGCGGAAAACGGCATCCAGTGGGCGTCCAGCTTGAGCTGGCTGGCCAGGGACGGGGTAGCGGTCTGCGGCATGTTCATCGGCGGCCTCGCACGGAAGGGCGGTGTACGGATCAAGAGAAGCAATTGCCAGACAAGGTGCCACGGGCATACATTCAGTAAAACCAAACTCTTCTTATCTTTAGTTCACCGGTCACTAAACAAATGACTACACGCCGCCCCGAACCCCTGGCCCAGGTCAGCGACTTCGATATCCGCCTGCTCAAGCTGTTTCGCAGCGTGGTCGAATGCGGCGGCTTTTCCGCCGCCGAGACGGTGCTGGGGATCGGCCGCTCGGCGATCAGCCAGCAGATGAGCGATCTGGAGCAGCGCCTCGGCCTGCGCCTGTGCCAGCGCGGCCGCGCCGGCTTCGCCCTGACCGAGGAAGGCCGCGAGGTGTACCAGTCGACCCAGCAGTTGCTGGCGGCCCTGGAAAGCTTTCGCACCGAGGTCAACGGCCTCCACCAGCACCTGCGCGGCGAGCTCAACATCGGCCTCACCGACAACCTGGTGACGGTGCCGCACATGCGCATCACCCATGCCCTGGCCCGGCTCAAGGAGCGCGGCCCGGACGTGCGCATTCATATCCGCATGACCCCGCCCAGCGAGGTCGAGCAGGGCGTGCTCGACGGCCGCCTGCACATCGGCGTGGTGCCGCAGTCCGGCGCCCTCTCCGGGCTGGACTACCAGGCGCTGTACGACGAGCGCTCGCTGCTCTACTGCGCGGTCGGCCACCCGCTGTTCTATGTCGACGACCGGCAGCTGGAGGACGAGCGGCTCAACGCCCAGGACGCGGTGGCGCCGACCTTCCGCCTGCCGCCCGAGGTGCAGAGCCACTACCAGGCGCTCAACTGCACCGCCAGCGCCTCGGACCGCGAGGGCATGGCCTTCCTGATCCTCACCGGGCGCTATATCGGCTACCTGCCCGATCACTACGCCGCCGCCTGGGTGCAGCAGGGCCGGCTGCGCACGCTCAAGGCCGACAGCCGCTTCTACGACCTCAGCCTGGCCGCGGTGACGCGCAAGGGCCGCCGCCCGCACCTGGTGCTGGAAAGCTTCCTCGAGGCACTGGCGGCCAGCGGCTGAGCCGCCGCAGCGAACGACCAGCCGGTCACAAATCGATCGGCAAGGCATTACACTTGCCCCACGGCGGTGCACAGGCCAGGCGCGGCGCCGCTTTCAGCGCTTTTTCCAGCACTTGCGCTTGTCACTCGGCCGGCAGTGGGTTATCAGTGCACTCGCTCCGTTTGCCGTTCAGATTGGAATCGCCCCATGACCTTTGACGTTCCCGCGCACAGCGCCACTTCCGCCGGCAAACCTGCCGGCCGCATTCGTCAGAAGAACGAAGAAGCCATCATCAAGGCCGCCGAGGAAGAATTCGCCCGCCACGGCTTCAAGGGCACCAGCATGAACACCATCGCCCAGACGGTCGGGCTGCCCAAGGCCAACCTGCATTACTACTTCAACAACAAGCTGGGCCTGTACCTGGCGGTGCTGAGCAACATCCTCGAGCTGTGGGACAGCACCTTCAACACCCTGACCGTCGACGACGACCCGGCCGAGGCGCTGGCCGGCTATATCCGCGCCAAGATGGAGTTCTCCCGGCGGTACCCGAAGGCCTCGCGGATCTTCGCCATGGAAGTGATCAGCGGCGGCGAGTGCCTGTCGCAGTTCTTCAACCAGGACTACCAGAGCTGGTTCCGTGGCCGTGCCGCGGTGTTCCAGGCCTGGATCGCCGCCGGCAAGATGGACCCGATCGACCCGGTGCACCTGATCTTCCTGCTGTGGGGCAGCACCCAGCACTACGCCGACTTCGCCTCGCAGATCTGCCGGGTCACCGGCCGCTCGCGCCTGACCAAGCAGGACTTCGCCGAGGCCGGCGACAACCTGGTGCGCATCATCCTCAAGGGCTGCGGCCTGACCCCGCCGACTGCCTGAGCCCATGCCCTTCACCCTGCTCGCCCCTTGCGATTACCGCGAGGAAATCCGCAAGAGCCGCTTCCTCGCCCTGGCCGCCCCGGTGGCCAGCGCCGCCGAGGCCCAGGCCTTCATCGAGCGCGCCAGCGACCCTGCCGCCAGCCACAACTGCTGGGCCTGGAAGGTCGGCGCGCAGTACCGCTTCAACGACGACGGCGAGCCCGGCGGCACCGCTGGCCGGCCGATCCTCGCCGCCATCGAGGGGCAGGACTGCGACCAGGTGGCGGTGCTGGTGATCCGCTGGTACGGCGGCATCCAGCTCGGCACCGGCGGCCTGGCCCGCGCCTACGGCGGCAGCGCCAACAAGTGCCTGCAGGGCGGCCAGCGCGTCGAGCTGGTGGCCCGCAGCCGCTGCACCTGCCACTGCGGCTTCGCCGAACTGGCGCTGCTCAAGGCGCGCCTGGCCGAACTGGACTGCCTGCTGGAAGGCGAAAGCTTCGATGCCAACGGCGCCCAGCTGCAGCTGGCGCTGCCCGAGCCACGCCTGGCCGAGCTGCAGCGCCTGCTGGCCGACATCAGCCGCGGACGCATCCAGCTGCAACGGCTCTGAAGCCCAGCGCCGCGACCGCGCCCCGGGGCGCACCGTTGCAGGCCGCCCCGGACGCACTGGCGCACCAATCTGGCACCGGCTCATCGCCTGGATCGGGCGCAGACTGGCGAAACCGGCTTTTCTGACCCACTGGCCAGCTTTTTGCTTTAGCCCCGGCCAGTTGTCCTGCCCGAGTCAGAACCCATGTCCAGCTCCACCCCTGTTGCGCGCCTGCGCTTGACCGCGATCAGCAAGCGCTATCCCGGCTGCCTGGCCAACGACCGCATCGACCTGAACATCGCCCCCGGCGAGATCCACGCGCTGCTCGGCGAGAACGGCGCCGGCAAGAGCACCCTGATGAAGATCATCTACGGCGTCACCCAGCCCGACAGCGGCGAGATCCGCTGGCAGGGCCAGGCGGTGCGCATGCGCGACCCGGCCATGGCCCGGGAACTGGGCATCGGCATGGTGTTCCAGCACTTCTCGCTGTTCGAGACCCTCAGCGTGGCGCAGAACATCGCCCTGGCCCTGGGCGCCCAGGCCGGCCCGGCGAAACAGCTGGAGGCGAGGATCCGCGAGGTCTCGCAGCGCTATGGCATGGCCCTGGAACCCGGCCGCCTGGTGCACAGCCTGTCGATCGGCGAACGCCAGCGGGTGGAGATCGTCCGCTGCCTGATGCAGGACATCCGCCTGCTGATCCTCGACGAGCCGACCTCGGTGCTCACCCCGCAGGAGGCCGACGAGCTGTTCGTCACCCTGCGCCGCCTGGCCGCCGAGGGCTGCAGCATCCTGTTCATCAGCCACAAGCTCGGCGAGGTGCGCGCGCTCTGCCAGCGGGCCACCGTGCTGCGCGGCGGCCGGGTGTCCGGACGCTGCGTACCGGCCGCCTGCAGCGACCTGGAACTGGCGCGGCTGATGGTCGGCGACGCCGAGGACCTGGAGAGCCGCTACCCCAAGGTCGCCGGCAGGGCCGACTTCCTGCGCATCGAGCAGCTGTCCTGGGCCAACCCCGACCCGTTCGGCACCTCGCTGCGCGAGCTCGAGCTCAGCGTGCGCAGTGGCGAGATCCTCGGCATCGCCGGGGTCGCCGGCAACGGCCAGGACGAGCTGCTCGACCTGCTCAGCGGCGAGCAGACCCTGCCCAAACGCGAGGCCGCGCGCATCCGCTTCGCCGGCCAGCCGGTGGCGCACCTGCGCCCGGATGCGCGGCGCCGCCTGGGCCTGGCCTTCGTCCCGGCCGAGCGCCTCGGCCACGGCGCGGTGCCGGAGCTTTCGCTGAGCGACAACGCCCTGCTCAGCGCCTTCCAGCATGGCCTGCTGAGCCGCGGGCTGATCCGCCGCGGCAAGGTCCAGGCCTTCGCCGAGGAGATCATCCGCCGCTTCGCGGTGAAGACCCCGGATGCCGCCACCCCGGCGCGCAGCCTGTCCGGCGGCAACCTGCAGAAGTTCATCCTCGGCCGCGAGATCCTGCAGAACCCCAGGCTGCTGGTGGCCGCCCACCCGACCTGGGGCGTCGACGTCGGCGCGGCGGCGGCCATCCACCGCGCGCTGATCGCCCTGCGCGACGCCGGCGCGGCGATCCTGGTGATTTCCGAGGACCTCGACGAGCTGCTGCAGATCAGCGACCGCGTCGCCGCCCTGTGCGGCGGCCGGCTGTCGGCGCCGGCCGACTGCGCGCAGACCACGCCGGCCGAGGTCGGCCGCTGGATGGCCGGCCAGTTCGATACCGCCATGCCGACGATCACCAATCCCCTGAATTCCCCCGCCGCCGCCCTCGCGGCCGGCCAGCGCTGACGGAGCCCCCATGTTGCTTTCCCTCGAACCGCGCGGCCAGCAATCGCGCGCCATGCTCTGGCTGTCGCCGCTGCTCGCCGCCGCGCTGACCCTGGCCAGCGGCTCGCTGCTGTTCCTCGCCCTCGGCCACGACCCGCTGGAAACCCTGCATACCCTGCTGATCGCGCCGCTGGCCGACTGGTACGGCGTCTCCGAACTGCTGGTCAAGGCGCTGCCGATCCTGCTCTGCGCCCTCGGCCTGGCGCTGGCCTACCAGGCGCGCATCTGGAACATCGGTGCCGAGGGCCAGCTGCTGCTCGGCGCCCTGGCCGGCAGCGCCATGGCCCTGCAGCTGCTCGACGGCGACAGCCGCTGGGCGCTGGCCTGGGTGGTGCTCGCCGGCACCGCCGCCGGCGCCGCCTGGGCCGGCCTGACCGCCTGGCTGCGCACGGCGTTCAACGCCAACGAGATCCTCACCAGCATCATGCTCAACTACATCGCCCTGAACCTGCTGCTGTTCTTCGTCCACGGCCCGCTGAAGGACCCGGCCGGCTTCAACTTCCCCGAGTCGGCGATGTTCGCCGACGCCAGCCGCCTGCCGCTGCTCGGCGCAGAGGGGCGCATCCACGCCGGGCTGTACTTCGCCCTGCTGGCCCTGGTGGCGGTCTGGGTGCTGCTGCAGCGCAGCTTCCTCGGTTTCCAGATCAAGGTGCTCGGCCTCGACCGTCGCGCCGCCGGTTTCGTCGGCTTTCGCGAGAAGCGCCTGGTCTGGTTGGTCCTGCTGCTCAGCGGCGCCCTGGCCGGCCTGGCCGGGGTCGGCGAGGTGGCCGGGCCGATCGGCCAGCTGGTGCCACAGGTGTCGCCGGGCTACGGCTACGCGGCGATCACCGTGGCCTTCCTCGGCCGCCTCAACCCGCTCGGCATCCTTGCTGCCAGCCTGCTGATGGCCCTGCTCTACCTCGGCGGGGAGAACGCGCAGGTGGCGATGAACCTGCCCCAGGCGATCACCCAGCTGTTCCAGGGAATGGTGCTGTTCTTCCTGCTCGCCTGCGACGTGCTGATCCTCTACCGGCCCCGGCTGAACCTGCGCTGGAGCCGCCGCACGGCCCCGCAGAACGCCCTGGCCTGAGCCCCATTCGACGAGTAATTCCCATGGATATCGACCTGCTGAGCAATATCTTCTACGCCATGGTGCGCACCGGCACGCCGCTGCTGCTGGTGGCCCTGGGCGAACTGATCTGCGAGAAAAGCGGCGTGCTCAACCTCGGCCAGGAGGGCATGATGCTGTTCGGCGCGGTGATCGGCTTTATCGTCGCGCTCAGTACCGGAAGTTTGTGGCTCGGCGTGCTCCTGGCAATGGCCGCCGGCATGCTCCTGGCGCTGCTGTTCGCCGTCGTGGCGCTGGGCTTCAATGCCAACCAGGTGGCCACCGGCCTGGCCCTGACCATCTTCGGCGTCGGCCTGTCGACCTTCGTCGGCGCCGCCTGGGTCGGCAAGCCGCTGGCCGGCTTCGAGCCGATCGCCCTGCCCTGGCTCAGCGAGCTCCCGCTGCTCGGGCGCATGCTGTTCGCCCAGGACCTGCTGGTCTACCTGTCCTTCGCCCTGTTCGCGCTGGTGGCCTGGGTACTGCTGAAAAGCCGCATCGGCCTGATCCTCCAGGCGGTCGGCGAGAACCCCGACGCGGCCAGCGCCATGGGCCTGCCGGTGCTGCGCGTGCGCACCCTGGCGGTGCTGTTCGGCGGCGCCATGGCCGGCCTGGCCGGCGCCTACCTGTCGCTGGCCTACACGCCGATGTGGGCGGAGAACATGACCGCCGGGCGCGGCTGGATCGCCCTGGCCCTGGTGGTGTTCGCCAGCTGGCGGGTGCTGCGGGTGCTGCTCGGCGCCTACCTGTTCGGCCTGGCCAGCATCCTCCACCTGGTGGCCCAGGGCGTCGGCCTGGCGATTCCCTCCAACCTGCTGGCGATGCTGCCGTACCTGGCGACCATCCTGGTGCTGCTGTCGCGCGACGCGCTCAAGACCCGCCTGTTCGCCCCGGTGTCCCTCGGCCAACCCTGGCAGCCGGGGCATTGAGGGGAGCCGCAGGCCGGCGCTGGGCCTTGCTCCCGGGGGCCGCTATGATGGCCGCTTTGCCCGGCAGGAGTAGCCCGTGACCCCGACCCGTACCGCACTGATCATTGGCGCCTCGCGCGGCCTGGGCCTGGGCCTGGTGCGCCAGCTGCACGCCGACGGCTGGCAGGTCACCGCCACCGTGCGCGACCCGCAGCGCGCCGAGGCCCTGCATGCCCTGCCCGGCGTGCGCGTCGAGGCCCTGGACATCGACGACCGCGCGGCGCTGGACAGCCTGAGCCAGCGCCTGCAGGACCAGGTCTTCGACCTGCTGTTCGTCAACGCCGGCATCCTCGGCCCCGCCCACCAGTCGGCCGGCGCGGCCAGCGCCGAGGAGCTGGGCCAGCTGTTCATGACCAACGTGGTGGCGCCCATCCGCCTGGCCGAGCGCTTCGTCGGCCGGCTGCGCCCGCGCGGCGCCGTGCTCGCCTTCATGAGTTCGGTGCTGGGCAGCGTGGCCAACCCCGAAGGCAACAACCTGGCGCTGTACAAGGCGAGCAAGGCGGCCCTCAACTCATTGACCAACAGCTTCTTCTGCAGCCTGGACGAGCCGCGGCCCACCGTGCTGTCGCTGCATCCGGGCTGGGTCAAGACCGAGATGGGCGGCGATGACGCCGAGGTGGAGATCGTCGACAGCTGCCGCGGCCTGGTGGCGCAGGTCGAGGCCTACCGCGACCGTGGCGGCCACCACTTCATCGACTACCAGGGCCAGCCGATTGCCTGGTAATTGATGCTTGCGGTGCGGCCTTCGCTGTTGCTATGGTCGCCGCCACGCCTCCTGACGGGAGGCGCACCTGGATCAGCAGACAGGGTCAACACTGAGCTGGCTAACCTGAACTCAACCTCAGAGGAGCCTGCTCAATGGCAGCCACCCGTATCTGGATCAAGAACCCCCTCGCCATCTTCACCGCCAACGACCTGGACGCCGCCGGCGGCCTGGTGGTCGAGAACGGCCGCATCGTCGAGCTGCTCGGCGCCGGCCAGCAGCCGGCGCAACCGTGCAACCACAGCTTCGACGCCCGCGAGCACGTGGTGCTGCCGGGGCTGATCAACACCCACCACCACTTCTACCAGACCCTGACCCGCGCCTGGGCGCCGGTGGTCAACCAACCGCTGTTCCCCTGGCTGAAGACCCTCTACCCGGTGTGGGCGCGGCTGACCCCGTCGAGCCTGGCCCTGGCCACCAGGGTGGCCCTGGCCGAGCTGCTGCTGTCCGGCTGCAGCACCGCCGCCGACCACCACTACCTGTTCCCCGGCGGCCTGGAGAACGCCATCGACGTGCAGGTCGAGGTGGTCCGCGAGCTCGGCATGCGCGCCATGCTCACCCGCGGCTCGATGAGCCTGGGCGAGGCCGATGGCGGCCTGCCGCCGCAGCAGACGGTGCAGCAGGGCGAGGTGATCCTGGCCGACAGCCAGCGCCTGATCGAGCAGTACCACGAGCGCGGCGAGGGCGCGCAGATCCAGATCGCCCTGGCGCCCTGCTCGCCGTTCTCGGTGACCCAAGAGATCATGCGCCAGAGCGCCGAGCTGGCCGAGGCCCTAGACGTGCGCCTGCACACCCACCTGGCCGAGACCCTCGACGAGGAAGACTTCTGCCTGCAGCGCTTCGGCCTGCGCACCGTCGACTACCTGGACAGCGTCGGCTGGCTCGGCCCGCGCACCTGGCTAGCCCACGGCATCCACTTCAACCCGGACGAGATCGCCCGCCTCGGCGCCGCCGGCACCGGCATCAGCCACTGCCCGAGCTCCAACATGCGCCTGGCCTCGGGCATCTGCCCGACCCTGGAGCTGCAGGCGGCCGGCGCGCCGATCGGCCTGGGCGTCGACGGCTCGGCCTCCAACGACGCCTCCAACATGATCCTCGAGGCGCGCCAGGCCCTGTACCTGCAGCGCCTGCGCTACGGCGCCGAGCAGATCACCCCGGAGCTGGCCCTGGGCTGGGCAAGCCAGGGTTCGGCCCGGCTGCTCGGGCGCCACGACATCGGCGAGCTGGCGGTGGGCAAGCAGGCCGACCTGGCCTTGTTCAAGCTCGACGAGCTGCGCTTCTCCGGCAGCCACGACCCGCTCTCGGCCCTGCTGCTGTGCGGCGCGGACCGCGCCGACCGGATGATGGTCGGCGGCCAGTGGCGGGTGATCGACGGCCAGATCGAGGGCCTCGACCTGGCCCAGCTGATCGCCGACCACCGCCAGGCGGCGCGAGCGCTGATCAACGGCTGAAAAACCGTAGGGTGGACGGTGCTTGTTCCGTCCACCACCGCGCCGCCCCCGGTGGATGGGTGAGGCGGCATCCACCCTACGGCCGATTCCCACCGGCCTTTGCCGCCCGCCAGGCGGCGAAAACGCTTCGCGGTTTTTCCAGCCTACGCGCTTGCACCAGCAGGCGGCATCCGCGGCGCCTGGCGCACCAACCACGAACCCCGCCCACGGCGGGGTTCGGCGCTTCTCCGGCCGATAACGGCTATTTGTCCAGTTGGTCAGCTTTTTGCAATCCCGTGGGCAGCCGCCGAACTGGCCACACCCCCGACCTACTGGAGTTCCATCGACCATGCAGAACAAGAGCAAACAACCGCTGCTGCGCACCCTCGTCGCTGCCCTGGGCTTGAGCGCCACCCTCGGCGCCTCCGCCGCCGACCCGCTGAAGGTCGGCTTCGTCTATATCGGCCCGATCGGCGACCACGGCTGGACCTACCAGCACGAGCAGGGCCGCCTGGCCCTGGCCAAGCAGCTCGGCGACCGGGTCGAGACCAGCTACGTGGAGAACGTGCCGGAGGGCGCCGACGCCGAGCGGGTGATCCGCAACATGGCCAAGGGCGGCTACGACCTGGTGTTCACCACCTCGTTCGGCTACATGAACCCGACCCTGAAGGTGGCCAAGCAATTCCCCAAGGTGACCTTCGAGCACGCGACCGGCTACAAGCAGAGCAACAACCTCGGCACCTACCTGTCGCGCTCCTACGAG
This sequence comes from Pseudomonas zhanjiangensis, assembly GCF_041027545.1. Classification (NCBI taxonomy): domain Bacteria; kingdom Pseudomonadati; phylum Pseudomonadota; class Gammaproteobacteria; order Pseudomonadales; family Pseudomonadaceae; genus Pseudomonas; species Pseudomonas zhanjiangensis. The sequence continues at coordinate 36,421 of NZ_JBFTEG010000019.1, forward strand.
GGCCGCTACGTCGGCGGTTTCCTCGCGGCCAAGATGACCAAGAGCAAGAAGATCGGCTACGTCGCCTCCTTCCCGATCCCCGAGGTGATCCGCGACATCAACGCCATCCAGCTGGCCCTGGACACCTACAACCCGGGCAGCGAGATCAAGGTGGTGTGGGTCAACTCCTGGTTCGACCCGGGCAAGGAATCCGACGCCGCCAACGCGCTGATCGACCAGGGCGTCGACGTGGTGTTCCAGCACACCGACAGCCCGGCGCCGATCCAGACCGCCGAGCGCCGCGGCGTCTACTCGGTGGGCTACGCCTCGGACATGGCCCACTTCGGGCCCAAGGCGGTGCTCACCTCGATCGTCAACGACTGGGGCCCGCACTACGTCAAGGCCACCGAGGCGGTGCTCGCCGGCAACTGGGCCACCCAGGACTTCTGGGGCGGTCTGGCCGAGGACACCATCAAGCTGCCGATCAGCGACCTGGTGCCGGCCGAGGTGAAAGCCGAGGCCGAACAGATCATCGCCGACATCAAAAGCGGCAAGCTGCACCCCTTCACCGGTCCGATCAAGGACCAGAACGGCGAGCTGAAGATCCCCGCCGGGGTGGTGGCGAGCAATGCCGAGCTGGCCTCGATGAACTACTACGTGGAAAACGTCAAAGCCGAGTTGCCGAAGTAATAGAGCGGAAGCGCCGCCGGATCGGCTTCAGCGCCTGGCGGCTGAAGCCGATCCCACAGGAGCCTGCGCGGCGAGGCTCAGACCATCCAGCCGGAGCCCCTATGCACAGCCTCCCGATCATCGACATCGCCCCGCTCTATGGCAGCGACCGCTACGCCATGCCGCTCTTCGCCCTGCCGCTGGAGCAGAAGCTGCGCATCGACATCAGTGCGTAGGGTGGATGACGCTATATCCATCCACCAGCCGAAGCCGCAGCGGATCCCGGAAGGCGGACATGGAAAGCGATGTCGCCCCTGCACCGCTCAAGAACCCGACGCCTCGTGCAAAAGCTGACTGCTTGGTTAAACTGACTGCCGACCACGCCCGAACACGAGAAACCGACCATGTACGACTGGCTCAACGCCCTGCCCAAGGCCGAACTGCACCTGCACCTGGAGGGTTCGCTGGAACCCGAGCTGCTGTTCGCCCTGGCCGAGCGCAACAAGATCAAGCTGCCCTGGAACGACGTCGAGGCGCTGCGCGGTGCCTATGCCTTCAACAACCTGCAGGAGTTCCTCGACCTCTACTACCAGGGCGCCGACGTGCTGCGCACCGAGCAGGATTTCTACGACCTGACCTGGGCCTACCTGGAAAAGTGCAAGGCGCAGAACGTCATCCACACCGAGCCGTTCTTCGACCCGCAGACCCATACCGACCGCGGCATCCCCTTCGAGGTGGTGCTGCGCGGGATCAAGCAGGCGCTGGTCGATGGTGAAAGAAAGCTGGGCATCAGCCATGGCCTGATCCTCAGCTTTCTGCGCCACCTGTCCGAGGAGCAGGCGTTCGACACCCTGGAGCAGGCTCGTCCCTTCCGCGACGCCTTCATCGCCGTCGGCCTGGACAGCTCGGAGATGGGCCATCCGCCGAGCAAGTTCCAACGGGTGTTCGACCAGGCGCGCAGCGAGGGCTACCTGACCGTCGCCCACGCCGGCGAGGAAGGCCCGCCCGAGTACATCTGGGAGGCCCTGGACCTGCTCAAGATCGAGCGCATCGACCACGGCGTACGCGCCATCGAGGACGAGCGGCTGATGCGGCGGATCATCGACGAGCAGATCCCGCTGACCGTCTGCCCGCTGTCCAACATCAAGCTCTGCGTGTTCGACGACATGCGCCAGCACAACATCCTCGAGATGCTCGAGCGCGGCGTGAAGGTCACGGTCAACTCGGACGACCCGGCCTACTTCGGCGGCTACGTCACCGAGAACTTCGCCGCCCTGCACGACAGCCTGGGCATGACCCAGGAGCAGGCCCGGCGCCTGGCGCAGAACAGCCTGGACGCACGCCTGAGCTAGCCGACCGGTGCGGCGACAGCCCCGCTGTCGCCGCCGTTTCCCGCCCATCCAGGCAGCCCGCTTGCCCACCGCGCCGCGCCGCCGGCCGCCGGCCGCCGGTCTGAAGTTTCGCCAACGGCGGCCGAAACAATGGAAGCTGTACCCGAGCAAAATACTGGCCATATACTGGCCGCCAAAAATCCGCCTGTTCGTGCCTGGCGTACCCCGCCACCTAGGTTGCCGCAACGATGAAACAGCCCGCGTCCACGAGCTCGCTTGTCTGTCGCCTGCTATTGGCGCTGCTGGCCTGCTGCGCGTCTCAGGCCAGCGCCAGCGAGCCGCTGCGCGTCGTCACCGAGGAGCTGCCGCCCTACAACATGACCCGCGACGGGCGCCTCACCGGGATGAGCACCGAGGTCGTGCAGGCGGTACTCGGGCACCTCGGCCTGCAAGCGGACATCCAGTCCATGCCCTGGGCGCGCGCCTATGACATCGCGCTGAACGACGAGAACGTGCTGATCTACTCGATCGCCCGCACCCACCAGCGCGAGCCGCTGTTCAAGTGGGTCGGCGAGATCGCGCCCATGCACTGGTATCTGTATGCCAGGCCCGACAGCGGCATCCGCCTGGCCAGCCTCGACGATGCCCGCCGCTACCAGATCGCCACCGTGATGCAGGACGCCGGCGAGCAGTACCTGCGGGCCAAGGGCTTCAAGATCGGCCAGAACCTGCAGTCGAACAACAAATACAGCTACAACTACGAGAAATTCAAACTCGGCCGGGTCGACCTGTGGATCTCCATCGAACTCAACGCCCTGTACCTGATCCGCCAGGCCGGCGAGGATCCGGACCAGATGGTGGTGCCGGTGCTGAGCCTGCCCGACCTGGGCGAAGGCGGCGGGCTGAACATGGCGTTCAGCCGACAGACCCCGGACGAACTGGTCGAGCGCTTCCGCCAGGGCCTGGCCAGCATCCGCCGTGACGGCACCTACGCCGCCATCGCCAGAAAGTGGTTGTAACGTGAGTCCACCTCCCTGCTCTGCGCCCCTGGCCACGACGCCTTCAGCCCTCCCGCCCGGCGGCTCGCTGGGCCGCCGGCTGGTGCTGGCCACCCTGATCTTCTGCATCCTGTTCACCCTGGTCACCGCCGCCATCCGCAGCTGGTCGGCCTGGCACAACAACCTGGCGGTGATGACCGGCGAGCTGACCCTGGTCGACCAGGTGTTCCAGCGCACCCTGTCCAAGGCGATCTGGGAGCTGGACCGCGAATCGCTGCAGACCCAGCTGGAAAGCGTCGCCCAGACCGCGCCCATTGGCCGCGTGCAGTTGAGCATCCTGCGCCCCGGCCGGCCGCCCGAGGTGCTGGTGCTGCAACGCCGGCAGCAGGCCAGCGGCAGCACGCAGCGGGCACCCTCGCTGCAGCGCCGGCTGAGCTACGAGCCCTACCCGGGGGCCAGCGAGACCGTCGGCGAGCTGATCCTCGAGGGCGACGAGCGCCTGCTCTGGCAACGCCTGGTGGGCGAGATCAGCAGCATCATCGTCACCCAGATCATCCAGTCGTTGCTGTTGGCGGGCCTGATCATGTGGCTGTTCAACCACTCGGTCACCGTGCACGTGCGGCACATCGCCCGGCACCTGGAAGAGCTGTCGCCGGCCAACCTCAAGCGCTTGCTGCGCCTGGAGCGGTCGGTGGCGCGTCGCGACGAGCTGAGCCTGCTCGAGGGTGGGGTCAACGACCTGCAGGGCAAGCTGTCCGACTACCTCGAGCAGCAGCGCCGCGACGAACGCGACCTGGCCGCCCACCGCGACCGCCTGGCCGAGCTGGTGGCCGAACGCACGGCGGAACTGCGCGCCGCCAACAGCCGCCTGGAAGAACTCAGCCGCAACGACCCGCTGACCGGCCTGGCCAACCGCCGCCACTTCGACGAGGTCAAGGAAATCGAATTCCGCCGCGCCCTGCGCCGCGGCCAGCCGCTGTCGATGCTGATGTGTGACGTCGACTACTTCAAGCTGTACAACGACACCTACGGTCATGCCCTGGGCGACCAGTGCCTGCAGGAAGTGGCGGCGACGCTCAGGGGCGTATTCGGCCGCGCCGGCGAGCTGGTGGCGCGCATGGGCGGCGAGGAGTTCGCGGTATTGCTGCCGGGCGCCGATATCGTCCAGGCGCGCCAGGCCGCCGAGCGCCTGCGCCAGGCACTGAGGTCCCGCGCCCTGGCGCATGCCGCCTCGCAGGTGGCAGCGCACGTGACCCTGAGCATCGGCGTGGCCCAACTGGAACCGGAGACGATGGACCGCTTCGACCTGCTCCTGCAGAGCGCCGACCAGGCCCTGTATCGCGCCAAGAGCCTGGGCCGCGACCGAGTCGCCCACTGACAACCCCAGCGAGGTCCGCCATGCCACTGCGCCTGTCCACCTGGATCGTCCTGTTACTGACCCTGGTCGGCTCCCACGGCCATGCCCAGGGCATCGAAGTGGTCACCGAGGAAACCACCTACGGCTACCTGCGCGATGGCCGGGTGGTCGGACCGGCCAGCGCGGTGGTCGAAGCCACGCTGCAGCGGGCCGGCCTGAACGACTACCACATGGCCGTCTACCCCTGGGCCCGGGCCTACGACATGGCCCTGCAGCAGCCCAACGTGCTGATCTACCTGATCGCCCGCAATCCGGCGCGTGAGCCGCTGTTCCACTGGGTCGGCGAGGTCCTGCGGGTCGAGTACCACCTCTATCGGCTACGCGGCCAGGAGCACATCCAGGTGCACAGCCTGGCCGATGCCAAGCGCTACCGGATCGGCGTGCAACGCGGCGATGTGCGCCAGCAGTACCTCAAGGGTCAGGGCTTCACCAAGCTGGTGGTCTCGGCGCACGAGCGGGAAAACTTTCGCCGGCTGCTCAACCACCAGGTGCAATTGATGCCCCTGCCGGAGCGCGACGCGGCCAAGCTCTGCGCCGAGGCCGGCATCGACCCGGCCAGGCTGGAGCGGGTGTTCACCCTGGACGACCTGGCCACCGGGCTGTACATGGCCTACAGCCGCTCCACCGCCGAGGAGCTGGTGGCCCGCAGCCGCGCCGCATTCGCCAGCCTCGAGGGCGAGGGGCTGGTCAGCCGGATGATGATGGACGCGCCCTGAGGCGCATGGCCGCCGGCATTGGCCGGCGCGCCGAGCAGCGTTCTGTCAGTCCTCGAACTCGTGCTTGACCACCTCGCCGCTGACCGGGTCGAAGTAGATCTCGACCTTGCGCTTGTCCTTGTCGTAGCCGTAGATCTCGTAGCAGTTGCCGCCGGTGACCTTGAATTTCCTGATCTCGTAGCCCTGCAGCACCAGTTCCTGCTGGAAATCATCCTGGTCCTGCCAGGTCGCCTTGTCGGCGGTGGTGCATTCGGTCTTGGCCAGGGCCAGGGGGCTGAGCAGTGCGAGCGACAGGAGCATGAAGCGCATGACGAAATCCTCGTTGGGTGGGACAGCGGGTATGGGAAAACTCTAGCGCAAATATACACGCGAATCATCCTACGAATAGGACTCACTATCAAAAGCGACAAAGGGTCACAGCCCTGCTCCTGGCGCTCGATGGCGCCAGGAGCAGACCGCGTTGCAGCTTAGAAGCTGAAGTCCAGGCGACTCCACAGGGTGCGCCCCGGCTCGCTGAGCGGCTGATCGGCGGGGAAGCCGAAGCCGGCATCGCCGGCGCGATTGAGGTGCTCGCTGTAGTGCTTGTCGAACAGGTTGTCGATGCCGGCGCTGAGCTTGACCTCGCGGCTGATGCGGTACGCCGCGTTGAGCGAGAACACCGCGAAGCCGCTGCTGCTGTCCAGGTCCTGGGCGACCACGTTGCCCCGCTGCAGGTCGACCCGGTGCTGCGCCGCGACCACCCGCCACAGGCCGCCGGCACTCCAGTCGTTCTGTTCATGGGTCAGGCCCAGGCGCGCCTCCAGCGGCGGCATCTGCGCCAGGGCGCGATCGTCGGAGCTGTTCTTGCCCCAGGCATAGGCCAGGCTGGCATCGGTCTTCCAGTGGCTGTCCAGGCGGTAGCTGGCGCCCAGTTCGCCGCCCATGATCCGCGCATCGACGTTGCGCGCCTGGGATTGGCCGCTGCTGTAGTCGAACAGGATGTAGTCGCGCACCTGACCGACATAGGCCGAGGCCCAGGCATCCAGGCGCCGACCGTGGTACTGGATACCGCTATCCAGCTGGGTGGTCTGCTCCGGGCGGATGCCGTCGAAGGCATTCGGGCTGCCCTGCGGACCACTCTTGGCGGAAAACAGCTCCCAGTAATCGGGGAAGCGCTGCACATGGCCGAGGCCGACATAGTAGGTCGCGGGCAGGGCGCCGAGCGACTGCTCGTAGCGCAGGAAACCGCTGGGCAGGGTGTCGCGCCGCGTCGCATCCGCGCTCGGGTTGGCCTTCAGGCTCATGCCGGAACCCAGGGTCTGGCGCAGGTCCTCGGCCTCGGCCCGGTCCAGTCTCGCGCCGCCAATCAGGCGCGCGCCCTGCTGCAGACGCCAGGTCAATTCAGCCAACAGGCCCAGGTTGTGGAACTCGGCGTCCTGGTCACGGGGGAAGCGATCGAAATCGGTGTAGCCGCTCATCATGCTGTAGCGCGAGAGCCGCTTGCGGTGTTCGTTGCGCTGGCCGTCCAGCCCGGCCTCCAGCTTCACGCCCGGCCACTGCCAGGTTCCCAACAGGCGCCCGCCGAGGGTCCGCCGATCGACGTTGGAGGCCATCGACATGCCCATCATGCCCATGCCGGAGGGCGTGCGCAGGCTGAAGTTGTCCATCACGTGGTCGGCGTAGTTGTAATAGAGCTGGCCTTCCAGGCCGCGGAACACCTCGCCGCCGATGTGCTGCTGGAAACGCAGGCCGAGGCTCTCGCGCAAGAACTGGCTGCCGTCCATGCCGCGTCCGGCGTAGCGCGCCTCGCCATCGCCGCGGCCGACGCTGAGCTCGACCAGGGTGTCGGCGTGCGGGGTCCAGCCGAGCAACAGGTCGCTGTTCCACTTGCGCCAGCGCGAGGGCACGGTGTCGCCGTGACCATCGGCATAGTCATCGGCCTGAGCCTCGTTCGCCAGCAGCCTGAGGTAGCCGCTTGCGACGCCCGCGGTGGCATCCAGGCGCCGGTCGAAGCGGCCGTTGGAACCGCCCAGCAGGTTGCCGTCGATGCGCCCGCCCAGTTGCTCGAACGGCTGGGTATCGCGCTCGAAGCGGATGGTCGCCGCCGAGGCGCCCGGGCCCCAGAGCACGGTCTGCGGGCCCTTGATCACGGTCAGGCGATCGAAGTTCTCCGGCGCCAGGTAGGCCGTCGGTGCGTCCATGCGCCCCGGGCAGGCGCCGAGCAGCACCCCACCGTCACTGAGGATGTTCAGCCGCGAGCCGAACAGGCCGCGAAACAGCGGGTCGCCATTGGCCCCGCCATTGCGGATCACGTTGAACCCGGGAATGGTCTTCAGGTAGTCGGCGCCATCGGCCGCAGGGACCGGCTGACGTGGCTGCTTGGGGTCGCTGACCAGGGTGCCGGGCGCCTGCGCCGGGGCACCGGCGCTGATGAGCAATGGCGCCAGCTGCAGCGCCGGCGGCTCGCCGGCCTGGGCCAGGGAGCCGCAGAGCAGCGCCGCGCACAGCGAAATCGAGGAGCAAGCACCGGGGGCAATAGGGGTGAATTTGACTGACATAGGCTTTCCACGCACGAAGAAGGTCGCGTCGCGCCGATGGGCGCAACGAACGAAGTACAAGCAATGACGGTTCGACGATCAGTGCAGAGGCGGGGCGCGGCTGCGCGATCCCGGGAACACCGGCGACGCGGCGCGGCGACACGCGGCGCCAATCGCCGGCTGCGAGCCGCTGAAGCGGTAGGCGTCGGCCAGTTGCGGCGCCAACGCGGTGAGCGCCGGACTGCTCAGCAGCAGGGTGCAGTAGCCGCACTTGGCCCAAGGCGTTTGCTGGCCCTGGGCAGCGGGGCTGTGCCCGCCGGAGCCATCGGCGCAATCCAGCGCCTCTAGCCAGGCCGGCGCGTCGGCCAGCAACGCCTGCGACAGCAGCGGCGCGCACGTCAGCAGCAGCATGGCGCACAGGGCCAGCCAGGCGCCGTGCAGGCGTCCGGCAACGAGGCGACGGGGCGGCATCATCGACGACCGAGCCGGTTAGCGCCGACCGGCGCCGGGCGCCGGCCGATAGCGCTCGCGGCCTATCTCAGTGGGCATGCGCCTCGGCCTTGTCGGTCATGGGCGCCTCTTCCTGCACCGCCACCTCCACCTGCAGGTCGCCGGCCTTCTCGAAGTGCAGGGTCAACGGGAAGCGCTCCCCGGCCTGGGCCTGCCGCTGGAGGCCGAACAGCATCACGTGATAGGCCATGGGCGCGAACTGCACCTCGCCGCCGGCCGGGATCTCCACCGCCTGGACCTGCTGCATCTTCATTACGCCATCGGCATGCAGGTGCTGGTGCAGCTCGGCCTTGGCGGCCAGCGGGGTCTCGGCGCCGAGCAGGCGGTCGGCCTGCCGGCCCTGGTTGTGCACCACGAAGTAGGCCGCGGCGGTCGGCGCCACCGGGGGCATGGCGCGCGACCAGGGGTGTTCGATATGCAGTTGGCCGAGGCTGTACTCGTGGGCATTGGCCAGCAGGCTGGTGCCGAGCAAGGCGGCCAGCAACAGGGGGTTTCTCAGTCTCATGGTCAAGCTCCTTGTGCGGATGAGGTCAGGGGCATGTGGGGTTGAAGGTGCGCTCATGGCTCAGCCCTGCTGCAGGCATGATGGCGCGGCCGGACGCGACAACAGCAGCCGGTCCAGCGCCCAGATCAGCAGCAGCGAGGCGCCGACCAGGGGGAAGGCGACCCCGAGCACGGCCATGATGAGGGTCGCGGTCTTCCAGCGCGGCAGATCGTGGCGCAATGGCGGCACGCCGAAGCGGCCCTGCGGACGGCGCACCCACCACATGAGCAGGCCGCTGATCGCGCTGAGCAGAATCAGCAGGCAGACGCCCAGCATCAGCAGCTGGTTGGCCAGGCCGAACAGCTTGCCCTCGTGCAGCATCACCCCGGTTTCCACGGTTCTGGCCACCGGGCCGTAGTCGCGCCAGCGCACGTCGGCGAGCAGCGCGCCGCTGTACTGATCCAGGTGCAGGGTGGCGTCATCGCGCGGATCGTCGGCGAACAGGGCGACGCTGTACACCCCGCTCTCGCCCTTGGGCAGGCTGATGCTGTAGCCCGGCTGCACGCCGCGTTCGACGGCCGTGTCGACCACCCGCTGCAGGCCGATCCGCGCCGCGTCGGCGCCCTGCGCGGCCGTGGCCTGGCCGTTATGCGCGGCGTGCGGGTCGGAGACCGGCAGCGGCGTGACCTCCGCGGCCCAGGCCACGGTCTGCCGGCTGGCGCTGTTGAGGCTGCCGGCCTGCAGGTCGGACTTGGGCACCGCGTCCCACATGGCCGCGGGGAAGTGGTTCCAGGCGCCGGCGAACTGTGCGCCCCAGAAACCGGTCCAGGTCATCCCGGTCAGCAGCATGAACAGCAGCGCCAGCGAGCCCCAGAAGCCGCTGACCGCATGCAGGTCGCGCCAGAACAGCCGGCCGCGGCTGCGCAGGCGCGGCCACAGCACCCCGGCGCCGCCGCTGCCGCGCGGCCACCAGAGGTACAGGCCGGAGACCAGCAGGACGATGCCCCAGCCGGCGGCCAGTTCGATCAGCCGGTCGCCCACCGTGCCGATCATCAGCTCGCCGTGCAGCCGCCGGGCGATGGCCTGCAGGGTGCCCCGGGCATCCTGGCTGCCGAGCAACGTGCCGCGGTAGGGATCGACGAACAGGTTGAGCTCCAGCCCGCCCTGGTCGACCACGAACTGGGCACTGCGCCCCTGCGCCGGCGGCGGCAGGTACTGCCTGACCGTCGCCTGCGGGTAGGCCTGGCGCACCAGCGCCAGTTGCCGGTCGGCATCCAGGCGCTGCTCGGCCACCGGCACCTGCAGCAGCTCGGGGTACATCAGCGCATCCAGTTGCGGCTTGAACAGGTAGACGATCCCGGTCAGCGACAACAGGATCAGAAAGGGAATGACGAACAGCCCGGCATAGAAATGCCAGCGCCAGGCCAGGTTGTAGAAAGAAGGGGTAGACCCTTTCATGGCTCGATTCCTTGCAATTGCCAGGCGATGAGCGGCAGGGACACGGCACAGGGCCACGCATAAGGGCGCAGTCGATGTGACCGGCAAGACTTCGCTCGATGTCGTTATGGATCGACCGTGGCGCCTGGGCGCAACGGTTCAGAGCGGGCTCAGGCGAGCCAGGGAGAAGCGCGGGGGTTGGCCGAGGGCCACTGGTAACGCAGCGGTCGCGGCGCGAAAGAAGGCAGCGCGAAGCGCTGGCGGGCGACCTCCAGCAACCCGAGCAGGCCGAAGAAGGCCGCCAGGATCAGCGCACCGAAGGTGGAGCAGAGCGAACAGCCCGAGCCGGTGGCCGGGTTGACCGCGGCGATACCGGAACCGGACAGATCGGCGCCGGCGCCGACATTGCCCTCGAAGGAGCAATACTGGCCATCCAGGCCGCTGAGCTGCAGGCCGGCCATCTGGCCGTGGCCGATGCTGCAGGCGAGCGCACTGAACAGGACACTGAAGTACAGGATCCAGGCGATCAGCGAGCGGTCGGTGCGGGCCATTTTCATGGGCGCGACTCTAGCAGCTGGCGCCACCTGGCGAATAGCCACTGGCCGTGGCCGATTGCCGCGGTGGTCCTCGCATGGCCTGCCGAGCGGTAGCCCACGGCTCGGGTAAACTGCTCCGCTGTGCGCTAGCATGAAGCCGCAGGCCTGCGGACAGACCCGCGGGCCTGGTCCCCATCTCCTCACTCGGCGGTTAAGGATGCGACCCGACCTGCTTGCCTCCCTGCGCCTGGCTGGCTGCTATGCCCTGTTCAGCGCCGCCTGGATTCTCTCTAGCGACTACCTGCTGCTGACCATCACCAGTGACAGCAACCTGGTTGCGCGCCTGCAGACCACCAAGGGCATCACCTTCGTGCTGCTCAGCAGCCTGTTGATCTTCCTGCTCAGCCATCGCGACCGCCAGGCCCAGCGCCAGCTGCTCGACGCCCTGACCCACAACGCCCGCCTGTTGCAACAGGCCCAGCGCACCGCGGCCCTGGGCAGCTGGGAATATGCCGGACACTTCCACTGGAGCGACGAGGCCCTGCGCCTGCTCGGTCGCGACCCGGGCTGCCGCCACAGCGACCTGGAACAGTTTCTCGGCTGGCTCCACCCAGCCGAGCGGGGCGCCGTGCAGCGCGCCTTCCTGAGCCTGTTCGAACAGCAGCTGCCGCTGGCCATCGCCGCCCGCCTGCACCAGCCGCACCGGGACCAGGCGCCCTGGCTGATGCTGCGCGGCGAGGTGGACGGCAGCGGGCAGATTCTCGGCACCGTGCAAGACATCAGCAGCCAGAAGCGCGATGAGGCGGCCCTGCGCGAGAGCGAACGGCGCTTTCGCCAGCTGTTCGAGCAGACCCCGCACATCGCCGTGCAGGGCTATGACCGCGAGCACCGGGTGATCTACTGGAACCAGGCCAGTGCCCAGCTGTATGGCTACAGCCTGCAGGAGGCGATCGGCAAACGCCTGGAGGAGCTGATAGTCCCGCCGGCCAATCGCAGCCAGGTCAGCGGTGCGATCAACCGCTGGATGCTCGGCGGCTCGCCCATCCCCCCTGCCGAGCTGCAGCTGCAACGCAAGGACGGCAGCCCGGTGTGGGTCTACTCCAGCCACTCGATGCTGCGCAACAGCCGGGGCCAGACCGAGCTGTACTGCATCGATGTCGACCTCAGCGGGCAGAAGCAGGTCAATGACGAGCTGCACTCCAGCGAGACGCGCTACCGGCAACTGGTCGAACAGCTCAGCGATGTCATCTTCAGCCTCGACCGGCAGGGCCAGCTGAGCTTCCTCAACCCGGCCTGGGAAAGGCTCAGCGGCTACAAGCTGCACGAGTGCCTCGGCCGTCCCCTGGGGCAGTTTCTGCAGCCACAGGATAGTGCCCGCCTGACCCAGCAACTGGGCAGCCTCGGCCATGGCCAGCAGAGCACCCTGCGTGGCGAATACCGCCTGCTGAGCCGCGGCGGCCAGCTGCGCTGGGTCGAGCTGCAGCTCAACCGCTGCCTGCCGGACGACGGCCTGCATGGCTGCCTGCGCGACATCCACGAACGCCATCAGGGCCAGTTGCTGCAACAGGCGCGTAATTCGGTGCTCGACGAACTGCTCGGGCGCCGTCCACTGCGCCAGGTGCTCGACGGCATCAGCCGCCGCCTGCAGACGCTGAGCCCGCCGATGCGCGTGTCGATCATGCTGCTGGACCAGCAGATGTGCCTGTCGGTGGCGGCGGCGCCGAGCCTGCCCGCCGACTACCTCGATGCCATCGACGGCATTGCCGCGGCCCGCGAAATCGGCTCCTGCGGGCACTCCGCCTACAGCGGCGAGCTGGTCATCGCCGAAGACCTCGAGACCCATCCCTACTGGCGCGACTACCGCGCCCTCGCCCAGGCGGCCGGGCTAGCGGCCTGCTGGTCGCTGCCGTTCAAGGATGACCACGGCCGGGTGCTCGGCACCTTCGGCATCTACTACGACAAGCCGGCCCGACCGAGCAACGCCGATATCGCCCTGGTCACCGAATTCACCCGCCTGGCCAGCCTGGCCGTGCAGCAGCACGAGCAAGACCGCCAGCTCGCCACCCCGGCCCAGTGAGCCAGGGCCCCGGGCTTGTCGCAGATCAGTAAAAGCGTCACAGACGCCGACTAGAATCAGCAATCGATGCCCACCCCTGCCGGGCCTGCACCGCGCGAAGCGGCGCCGCCACCGGCAACCACGAACCACCCAGGTTGGAGTCGCCGATGAACGTCCAGATCCAGCAAGTGCACACGCCCCAGGGACTCCGTTGGCAGGTAAGCCTCGATCAGCACACCGTGGTCTTCGCCAGCGAAGTCGAAGCCCGCCAGTTTGTCGCCACCCTGCAGACTCGCCTGCAGGCCCCCCACCTCCTGCCCGAGCACGAACAGCGCGTGGCCAGCTGAGGCGAGCCTGACCTACAACAGGCCGGCGCGCCGCTCCGCCCGGCGGGTCAGGCGCGAAAACAGCACCGCCAGCACCCCGCAGACACAGATCACCAGGGCCATCGGCCGGGCGCTGCCGTCGTGCAGCAGGCCGACCGTGGCCGCGGCGCTGGCGGCCAAGGTGAATTGCAGGCTGCCGAGCAGCGCCGAGGCACTGCCGGAGCGCTGGCCCTGGCCAGCCATGGCGCAGGCCGAGGTATTGGGCAGCAGTACGCCGAGGCTGGCCATGCAACCGAACAGCGGCAGCAGCAACGGCCACAGCGCCGCCGGCCGGGCCAGCGCGACACCGAGCAACACCGTGCCACAGGCCAGGTAGAACCACACCAGCCGGCGCAGCCAGTGGCCCGGGCCATGGCGGGCCACCAGCCAGGCATTGACCTGCGCCGCCAGGATGAAGCCCAGCGCGTTGCTGCCGAACAGCCAGCCATAATGCTCGGCCGGCACCCCGTAGAGCTCGATGAAGACGAAGGGCGAGCCGGCGATGTAGGCGAACATCCCGGCGATGGCCAGGCCGCCGGTCAGGGCATGGCCGAGGAACGGCCAGTCGCCCAGCAGCCGGCGGTACTCGCCCAGGGCGCCGCGCAATGGCGCCGCCCGACCATCCCCGGCCAGGGTTTCCGGCAGCCACAGGGCCACCGCCAGCAGGCACAGGCCGGCGAACAGCGCCAGGCAGAGGAAGATCGACTGCCAGCCGAGGGTGCTGAGCAGCAGGCCGCCGCCCAGCGGCGCGAGAATCGGCGCCACCCCCATCACCAGCATCAGCTGGGAGAACACCCTGGCCGAGTTGACCGGGTCACAGAGGTCGCGGACCACCGCGCGGTTGATCACCATGCCGGCACAACCGCCGAGGGCCTGGACGAAGCGCGCGCCGATCAGCCATTCCAGGCTCGGCGCCAGGGCGCAGGCCAGCGAAGCCAGGCCGAACAGCAGCACGCCGGCCAACAGCGGCTTGCGTCGGCCGAAACGATCGGCGAGCGGCCCGTAGATCAGCTGGCCGATGGCGATGCCGATGAAATAGGACGCCAGCGACAGCTGCACGTGCTCGACGTCGGTGCTGAAGGCCCGCGCCAGGGTCGGGAAACTGGGCAGGTAGAAGTCGATGGCCAGGGGGCCGAAGGCGCTCAGGGCGCCGAGGATCAGGATGAGGCGTAACGGCATGGAAGTCCCAAAAGGTTCGGCTGACGGGGGCGGCCGTGGCGCACCGGGACGGCGCATGTTGCGCCGTGCTTTGCTGCCCCCGCCCGACCGGGGCTAGGAGTCGACGAGATCCTGCTCGACCGGCTTGCGCTTGCCGCCGAGCTTTTCCGCCAGGGATTCCACCAGCAGGTAGAACATAGGGATCAGGAAAATCGCCAGCAGGGTGGCCGCGAGCATGCCGCCGATCACCCCGGTGCCGATCGAGTGGCGGCTGGCCGAGCCGGCGCCGCTGCTGATGGCCAGCGGCACCACACCGAGGATGAACGCCAGCGAGGTCATGATGATCGGCCGGAAACGCAGGCGCGAGGCCTCCAGCGCCGACTCGAGGATGCCCATGCCCTGCTGCCGGCAGAGCACCGCGAACTCGACGATGAGAATGGCGTTCTTCGCCGCCAGGCCGATCAGGGTGATCAGGCCGACCTGGAAGTACAGATCGTTCTCGATGCCGCGCAGCCAGACTGCGAGGATCGCGCCGAACACCGCGAAGGGCACCGCGGTGACCACCGCCAGCGGCAGGGTCCAGCGCTCGTACTGGGCGGCTAGGATGAGGAACACCATGATCAGGCCGAAGACGAAGGCGCTGCTGCCCGAGCCCTGGGTGGCCAGCTCCTGGAAGGCCGAGCCGGTCCAGCCGATGCTGTAGTCGCTGCCCAGCACCTCATCGGCCACCGCCTGGATCGCCGCCAGCGCCTCGCCGGAGCTGTAGCCTGGCGCCGGCCCGCCGAGGATCTTCGCTGCCGGGTAGACGTTGAAGCGCGCATAGGTGTCCGGACCGAGGATGCGCTCGACCTTGACCAGGGTCGACAGCGACACCAGCTCGCCACTGGCCGAACGCACGTAGACCTGGGCCAGGTCCTCCGGCTTGCGCCTGAACTCCGACTCGGACTGCAGGCTGACCTGGAAGGTGCGCCCGTACAGGCTGAAGTCGTTGACGTAGTAGCTGCCGAAGGTCGCCTGCATGGCGGTGAACACGTCGCTGATCGACACCCCGAGGGCGCGGGCCTTGGTGCGGTCGAGATCGATGTAGTACTGCGGCACGTTGGCGCTGAAGGTGCTCTGCACCCCGGCCAGTTCCGGGCGCTGGCGCGCCGCGGCGAGGAAGGCGCCGACCCGCTCGGCCAGCTGCGCGGTGCTGCCGCCGCTGCGGTCCTGGATATAGCCCTCGAAACCGCCGGTGGTGCTCATGCCGGTGATCGGCGGCGGGTTGAAGGTCATCACCACACCATCTTTCTGCGCCGCGCCCATGGTCATGAACTCGCGGGTCAGGTTGCGCGCGTCCAGTTCCGGCGTGGTCCGCTCGCTCCAGTCCTTGAGCGGCACGAAGGACACCCCGGCGTTGCTGCGGGTGCCGAAGGTGAGGATGTCGAAACCGGCGAAGGTCACCACGTCCTGCACCGCCGGGTGCTCCATCAGCTGCTCGGTCACTGCGCTGGTGAGCTTCTCGGTGCGGGTCAGCGAGGCCGCCGGCGGCAGGAAGTAGGCGTTGATCACATAGCCCTGGTCTTCGCTGGGCACCAGCGAACTGGGCACCCGGCCGAACAGCACGACCATCAGCGCGATCATCGCGCCGAACAGCAGCAGGCCCACCGCCGAGCGCTTGAGGAAGAAGCGCACACCGGCGGTATAGCCCGCGGTCAGGCGGTCGAAGCCCCGGTTGAACAGGCGGAACGGCGCCGCCGGCTGCTGATGGCCAGGCTTGAGCAGCAGGGCGCAAAGCGCCGGGCTCAGGGTCAGCGCGACTATGCCGGAGATCACCACCGACACGGCGATGGTGATGGCGAACTGTTTGTACATCTCCCCGGCCAGGCCGCCGAGGAAGCCCACCGGCACGAACACCGCGCAGAGCACCAGGACGATGGCGACGATCGGCCCGGTGACCTCCTGCATGGCCTTGATGGTCGCCGCGCGCGGGCCGACCTTGTCCTCGTTCATTACCCGCTCGACGTTTTCGATCACCACGATGGCGTCGTCCACCACGATGCCGATGGCCAGCACCATACCGAACAGGGTCAGCAGATTGATGGAGAAGCCGAGCAGGTACATGCCGGCGAAGGTGCCGATCAGCGACACCGGGATCGCCAGCACCGGAATCAGGGTGGCGCGCCAGTTCTGCAGGAACACGAAGACCACCAGCACCACCAGCACCAGGGCCTCGACGAAGGTGTGGATCACCTCCTGGATCGACACCCGGACGAACTTGGTGGTGTCGTAGGGAATCTTGTAGGTGATGCCCTCGGGGAAGTGCTGCGACAGCCGCGCCAGGGTGCTCTGCACCGCGGCGGCGGTGTCCAGGGCATTGGCGCCCGGCTGCAGGTAGATGCCGAAGGCGGCGTTCTGCTGGCCGTTGAGCGAGGTCATCAGCGAATAGTCCTGGGCGCCCAGCTCGACCCGTGCGACGTCCTTCAGGCGCAGGCTGGCGCCGGTTTCATCGGCGCGCAGGATCACGTTCTCGAACTCGGCCGGATCGGTGAAGCGGCCCTGGGTGGTCACCGTGTAGGTGAAATCCTGCTCCTGCTGCAGCGGCTGCTGGCCGAAGCTGCCGGCGGCGAACTGCGAGTTCTGCTCGCGGATCGCGGCGACCACGTCGCTGGGGGTCAGGTTGTACTGCGCCAGCTTGTCCGGGCGCAGCCAGATGCGCATGGAGTAATCCTTGGAGCCGAACTGGCGGGCATCGCCGACCCCTGGCAGGCGCTTGAGCTCGTCGATCACGTTGATCAGCGCGTAGTTGCTGATGTAGACCGGGTCGCGCGAGCCGTCCGGCGAGTAGAGCACCACCACCTGGAGGATGTCCGAGGACTTCTTCTCGACCTTGACCCCCTGCCGGCGGACCTCCTCCGGCAGCTTGGCCAGGGCCGCCTGGACCCGGTTGTTGACGTCGATGGTGGCCTGGTCCGGATCGGTGCCGACCTGGAAATACACCGACAGGCTCATGGCGTTGCCGCCGGAGTTGGACTGCTGGTAGATCATCCCCTCGACGCCGTTGATCGACTGTTCCAGCGGCGCCGCCACGGTCTCGGCGATCACCTGGGCGCTGGCACCCGAATAGCTGGCGCTGACCGACACCTGCGGCGGCAGGATCTGCGGGTACTGGGCGATGGGCAATTCGCGCATGGCCATCAGCCCGGCCAGCACGATGATGATGGATATGACCGCGGCGAATACCGGGCGGTCGATAGAGAAGCGTGAGATCACCGGATACGCTCCTTAGGATTGCTTGGCGGTGGCTGGGGCGGGCTCGGCGACCTTCACCGGCGTATCCGGGCGCACCTTGGCCAGCCCCTCGACGATCACCCGGTCACCTTCGCCGATGCCCGACTCGACCACCCAGCGACCCTGGGCCGTGCGCCCGGTGGTGACCTGGCGGACCCGCGCGACATCCTGCTCATCGACCACGTAGACGAAGGTGCCGGCCGGCCCCTGGGCCACCGCCCGCTCCGGCACGGTGATCGCGTGGGGCAGGCTGACACCCTTGACCAGGACGCTGACGAACTGACCGGGCAGCAGTTTCTGCTCCGGGTTGGGCACCACGGCGCGGGCGCTGACGGTGCCGGTGCTGCGGTCGACCAGGCTGCCGGTGAAGTCGACCTTGCCCTCCAGCGGGTAGCGCGAGCCGTCGCCGAACTTGACCTGCACGCGCATCTGCTCGCCCTGCTGGACCAGCGCACCACTCTGCAGACCGCCGCGCAGGCTCTCCACATCGCTGTCGGGGGCGGCGAAGTTGACATAGATGGGATCGAGCTGGGTGATGTTGGTCAGCAGGCTGGCATTCGGGTCGCCGGCCACCATCAGGCTGCCCTCGGACACGGTTTCCTTGCTGGTGATGCCGGAGATCGGCGCCCTCACCGTGCAGTAGTCGAGGTCGATCTGCTTGGACTGCACCTCGGCCTCGGCCGCCTGGATGTTGGCCTTGCTCTGCTCGAAGTTGGAGATGGCGTTGTCCAGTTCGCTCTCGCTGGCGTAGCCCTTCTTCTGCAGCTCGCGGATGCGCTTGAGGTCGCGCTCGGTCTGCCGGTAACGCGCCTGCTCCTGGGCCAGCGCCGCCTTGGCCCGGGCCAGGGCGGCCTGGTAGGTGCGCGGGTCGATGCGGAACATCACCTGGCCCTGTTTGACCGCGCTGCCTTCCAGGTAGGTGCGCTCCTGGAGGATGCCGCTGACCTGGGCGCGCACCTGCACCTCGCGAAAGCCGGCGGTACGCGCCGAGTACTCCAGCTCCAGCTCCAGCGGCGCGGCCTTGGCGGTCTCCACCAGCACCTCGGGCGCAGGCGGCGCATCGGCGCCCGACGCATCGGCGCCCGACGCATCGGCGGCCTGGGCCAGGGGCAACAACGCGGCAACGGTGAAAACCCCAAGGAAACGAGGCAATAGACGGGCAAAGGACATAGGTGTCTCCGGGGCAACGCGAGGCGCACGACAAAAGAGTGGGAATGCTAGTTACATACATCACTGTTTGTAAACAGACCCACAGGCGTAAAATCGTTACACTCTGTTCCCTGAATGAGCCTAGCCAGATATCCCTCTGCCGCCATGCGCCGAACCAAAGAGCAAGCCGAGAACACCCGCCGCGACATCCTCGCCGCCGCCGAGACCCTGTTTCTGGAGAAAGGCGTGGCCCATACCAGCCTCGAGCACATCGCCCGCCAGGCCGGAGTGACCCGCGGCGCGGTGTACTGGCATTTCGAGAACAAGGCCCACCTGTTCCACGAACTGCTGAGCCAGGTGCGCCTGCCACCCGAGCAGATGGCCGAACGCCTGAGCGCCTGCGCCGAACGCGATCCGCTGCTGGCCCTGCGCGATTTGTGCGTGGAAGCCATCGAAAACCTGGTGCATAGCCAACAGCGACGGCGCATCTTCACCATCCTGCTGCGCCGCTGCGAGTTCACCGAGGAACTGCGCGAGGCGGAACAGCGCCATGAGGCCTTCATCAATCAGTTCATCGCCCTGTGCGAGCAGCAGTTCGCCCACGCCGAGGTCAGCCCGCGCCTGCAGGCGGACATGAGCCCGCGCCTGGCTGCCCGCGCCCTGCATGCCCTGATCGTCGGCCTGTTCAGCGACTGGCTACGCGACCCGACCCTGTTCGATCCGCTGTGCGATGCGCGGCCGATGATCGACGCCGGCTTTCGCGGACTGATCCGCGACTGGCCGGGAGGGGCCGGGCCGCGGGCCGAGCGCTAGGCCAGGCTGGCCTGGTAGCCCTCCTGGCGAATCGCCTCGAGCACCTGCTCGGCCGCCAGGCGACTGGCCACCCGCACCTCCCCCGCGCCCAGGTCGACCTGGACCTCGGCCGCCGGGTCATGCGCCTGCACCGCCTGGGTGATCGCCCGCACGCAATGCCCACAGGACATGCCCTGTACCTTGAATACCTGCATCTGTTACCTCCCGAGTTCAATCGAATGCCCGGCCAAGTGCGGGCAACGCCAGTGTCATCCTTACCACGGCGGCAAGGTCAACGGTTAAACAGGGCTTGACCTTGCCACTGGGTCAAGGTTGATTCTAGGGGCAACGTCCAAGGAGACCCGCCATGTCCAGCCTGACCACCTTCGACCTGCCGATTGCCGGCATGACCTGCGCCAGCTGCGCCGGCCGGGTCGAGCGCGCCTTGGGCAAAGTGCCCCAGGTCGCCCACGTCGACGTCAACCTGGCCAGCGAAAAGGCCCGCATCGAGGCACCGGATGACAGCCTGGCGAAGCTGATCGCGGCCGTGGAACAGGCCGGCTACCAGGTGCCGAGCGAGACGCTGGAACTGGCCATCGCCGGCATGACCTGCGCCAGCTGCGTCGGCCGGGTCGAACGCGCCCTGGCCAGACAAGCCGGAGTGCTGGAGGTCAGCGTCAACCTGGCCAGCGAACAGGCGCAACTGCGAGTGACTCCGGGCAGCGACCCACAGACGCTGCTGCGCGCCGTCGAAGCCGCCGGATACTCGGCCAGCCTGGTGGATCTCGAGCGCCCCGGGCAGCCAGAAGCGGACTCACAACTGCGGCGCGAACGCCTCAGCCTGCTGCTGGCCATTGGCCTCGCCCTGCCACTGCTGCTGCCCATGCTGGTCGAGCCCTTCGGCCTGCACTGGATGCTGCCGCCCTGGGCGCAGTTCGCCCTGGCCACGCTGGTCCAGTTCATCCTCGGCGCGCGCTTCTACCGCGCCGGTTGGCGGGCCCTGCGTGCCGGCGCCGGCAACATGGACCAGCTGGTGGCCCTGGGCACCAGCGCCGCCTACGGCCTTAGCCTGTACCAGTGGGCAGTCGCCCCGGCCGGCAGCATGCCGGCGCTGTATTTCGAGGCGTCGGCGGTGTTGATCGCCCTGATCCTGCTCGGCAAGTACCTGGAAAGCCGCGCCAAGCGCCAGACCACCAGCGCCATTCGCGCCCTGCAGGCCCTGCGCCCGGACCAGGCGCTGCGCCTGAAGGACGGCAAGGAACAGCGGGTGGCGCTGAGCGCCCTGGCCCTGGGCGACCAGATCGTGGTCAAGCCGGGCGAACGCTTTCCGGTCGACGGCCAGGTGCTAGAAGGGCGCAGCCATGCCGACGAGGCGCTGATCAGCGGCGAGAGCCTGCCCCAGGCCAAGCAGCCGGGCGATGCGGTCACGGCCGGGGCGATCAATGGCGAGGGCCGCCTGCTGGTCGAGACCACCGCCCTGGGCGCGGAAACCGTGCTGGCCAAGATCATCCGCCTGGTCGAGGACGCCCAGGCAGCCAAGGCGCCGATCCAGAAACTGGTCGACCGGGTCAGCCAGGTGTTCGTCCCGGCGGTGCTGCTGATCGCCCTGGCCACCCTGCTGACCTGGCTGCTGCTGGGCGCGCCCCTGGCCACCGCGGTGCTCAATGCGGTGGCGGTGCTGGTGATCGCCTGCCCCTGCGCCCTCGGCCTGGCCACCCCGACCGCGATCATGGCCGGCACCGGGGTGGCGGCGCGCCACGGCATCCTGATCAAGGACGCCGAAGCCCTGGAAATCGCCCACAAGGTCAGCCTGGTGGCCTTCGACAAGACCGGCACCCTGACTTCGGGCACGCCGAAGATCGCCCACTTGCAGGCGCTCGACGGAGGCGAGTCCGAGCTGCTGCGACTGGCCGGTGCCCTGCAGCAGGGCAGTGAACATTCATTGGCCAAGGCCGTGCTGGATGCCTGCGCCGAACGCGGGCTGGAGCTGCCCGAGGTCGCCGACAGCCAGGCCCTGGCCGGCCGCGGTATCGCCGGACAGGTCGGCGATCGCCGGCTGGCCCTGGGTAACCACCGCCTGCTCGCCGACAACGACCTGCAAGCGGGCGAGCTGGCCGAGCGCGCCCAGCAGTGGGAGGCCGAGGGCCGGACCCTGTCCTGGCTGCTCGAGCAACAACCGCAGCCGCGGGTGCTCGGCCTGTTCGCCTTCGGCGACACCCTCAAGGACGGCGCCGCCGAGGCGGTCGCCCAACTCCGCGCGCGCGGCATCGACAGCCACCTGATCAGCGGCGACAACCGCGGCAGCTGCCGGGCGGTGGCCGAGGCCCTGGACATCGACGCGGTGCATGCCGAAGTATTGCCGGCGGACAAGGCGGCGATCGTCGCCGACCTCAAGGACAAGGGCGTGGTGGCGATGGTCGGCGACGGCATCAACGACGCCCCGGCCCTGGCCGCCGCCGACGTCGGCATCGCCATGGGCAGTGGCACCGACGTGGCCATGCATGCGGCCGGCATCACCCTGATGCGCGGTGATCCGCGCCTGGTGCCGGCGGCTCTGGAGATCAGCCGGCGCACCTACGCCAAGATCCGCCAGAACCTGTTCTGGGCCTTCATCTACAACCTGGTGGGCATTCCGCTGGCCGCCGCCGGCCTGCTCAACCCGATGATCGCTGGCGCCGCCATGGCCGCCTCCAGCGTCAGCGTGGTGAGCAACGCCCTGCTGCTGAAGACCTGGAAACCCCGGCAGATGGAGGAGCGCCCATGAACATCGGCCAGGCGGCGAAGAAAACCGGCCTCAGCGCCAAGATGATCCGCTACTACGAGTCCATCGGCCTGTTGCCGGCCGCTGGCCGTTCGGACAGCGGCTACCGCCAGTACAGCGTTCAGGACCTGCACCGCCTGGCCTTCATCAAGCGCGCCCGCGACCTGGGTTTCGCCCTGGCCGAGGTGGCCCAGCTGCTGGCCCTGTGGCAGGACCGCCAGCGCGCCAGCGCCGACGTCAAGGCCCTGGCCGCCGGGCATATCGCCGAGCTCAACCTGAAGATCGCCGAGCTGACCGGCCTGCGCGATACCCTGCAGGAGCTGATGGAAAGCTGCCAGGGCAACCATCGCCCGGACTGCCCGATCCTCAGGGACCTGGAGTCCGGCGGCTGTCATCGCTAGTCGAAGCCTGACGTAGGGTGGATGGCGCTTCACCCATCCACCAACCCGTTGCGCAATGGTGAATGAACAGGGCGTCAGCTACGCCCCCGATCCCCCTACAGCACCCGCAGCAGGGCGCTGCAATCCTCGGCGAAGTGGTCGGCCAGCTCGGGCCAGGGGTTCTCCGCCAGGTTGACCAGCACGCTATGCGCCCCGGCGGCGCGGGCGCACTCCAGGTCGAAGCGGAAGTCGCCGACCATCACCAGCTCGCCCGGCGCCACCTGCCAGCGCTCGGCCAGGTGCAGCAGGCCGCCGGGGTCGGGCTTGGGCGGCGCCTCGTCGCGGCCGAGGATGTCGCCGCTGGCGAAGCAGTCGTCCAGGCCGATCGCCTGCAGGGTCACCAGGGCCAGTTCGTGGGCGTTGCGGGTGAGGATGCCGAGCCGGCAGTCCCGCGCCCGCAACGCGCGCACCAGTTCGATGGCGCCGGGTGCCGGCCGCGCGTTGAGGGCCAGCTCGCGTTCGTGCTCGAGCAGCCAGGCGTGCTTGGCCGCGGCCACCGCCTCGGGCAGGGCCGCCAGGTGGTGGAGGATGTCGTGCTCCTGGGGAATCTCCAGGGCTCGCTTGATCGCCGCGAAATCGTGCACGGCCAGGGTCAGGGTGCCATCCATGTCGAACACCCAGTGACGCGCCTGGTGCAGCTTCACTGCCAGTCCTCCCGGCTCATTTCCAATCCTCACGGATGCGGGTCAGGCCTTCCTGGGCCACCGAGGCGACCAGCTGACCCTGGCGGTTGAAGATGCTGCCGCGGGAGAAGCCGCGGGCGTTGCCGGCCCAGGGGCTGTCCATGGCGTACAGCAGCCAGTCGTCCATGCGCAGGTTGGCATGGAACCACAGCGAATGGTCGAGGCTGGCCACCTGCATGAACTTCTGCCACACCGACACCCCATGGGGCAGCATCGAGGTGGTCAGCAGGTTGAAGTCACTGGCGTAGCCGAGCAGGTACTTGTGCAGCTGCGGGTCGTCTGGCAGCTCGCCGGCGGCGCGGAACCACACGTACTTGACCGGCTCGCTCGGCTCGGGGGCGAAGGGGTTGGCGACCGTCACCGGGCGGATCTCGATCGGCTTGTCGCTCACCGCGCGCTCGCGCATGCGCTCGGGCAGCGAGTCGGCGACCAGCCGGGCCAGCTCGGTTTCCGATTTCAGGCCTTCCGGCCCCGGTACCTCGGGCATCAGGTTCTGGTGATGGAAGCCCTCCTCGTCGTACTGGAAGGAGGCGCTGCAGGTGAAGATCGGCTGGCCCTTCTGGATCGCCATCACCCGCCGGGTGCTGAAGCTGCCGCCGTCGCGCACCCGGTCGACCTGGTAGACCACCGGCAAGCTGGCATCGCCCGGACGCAGGAAATAGCCGTGCAGCGAGTGCACGTGGCGATCGGCCTCGACCGTCTGGCTGGCCGCCGACACGCACTGGCCGAGCACCTGGCCGCCGAACAACTGGCGAAAGCCCAGGTCCTGGCTGACCCCGCGGAACAGGTTCTCCTCGATGGCTTCCAGGCTCAGCAGGGCGACCAATTCGTCCAGTACCTGACTCATGCTGCGTCTCCTCTAGGCCGCCGGCTTCGGCGGCAAACGGTGTTCGGGGTAGGCCGGCAACGACAGCAGGCGCTCGTCCCACACGGCGCGGCCCAGGGTGAAATGGTAAAGACTTTGCCAGCGGCTGTCGGCCACTCCAAGCAAATCATGGACCGCATCGTCGAAATAGCAGCCGATGCCGGTGGCCGACAGCCCCGCCGCCTCGGCCTCCAGATAGAGCAGCTGGCCGATCTGCCCGCACTCCCAGTACAGCCGCGGGTAACGCCAGGGGCCAGCCGTTAGCGCCGCGTCGAAACGCGCCAGCATGGCCACGGCGACGCAGCCGTCGCTGGCGATGTCCTGGCCGCAGGAGAGAAAGCCGGCCAGGCCCCTCGCATCGCCCTCCAGCAGGCGGTACAGCGGCAGCTCCTCGTCGACCCGCTGCCAGAGGAAGTCCTCGCGCAGTCCCGCCTGTGCCTGGCCGTCACTGCGGGCCAGCCAGTACAGGCCGGGCAGCAATCCCTGCACCCGGTGGACGAACAGCAGCAGGTCGACCTGGGCCGGCTCGCCGCTCAGGGCCAGGGGCACGGGAGAACGCTCGGGCATCAGCCGACGCAGCCAGGCCAGCAGCAGCTCGGCCTGGATGCCGCCCTTGCCATCCATCGCCTGGGCGCTGCGCCGCCGGTGCAGGATCGGCCGTAGCGGCAGGCCGGGGTTGTCCGCCACCATTAGGCCCGGCTCCGCCTGCCAGGGTTGGGCCGGCAAGGCCGGCGCCCGGCACAGCGCCTGCACCCGCGCCAGCTCCGGCCAGTCGCGGCTGTGGCGCGACAGGCGATTGGGCGTGCCGCTCAGCGGCAGTTCGGCCAGACCGCGCAGCAGCGCTGGCGGCAGGCGGAACTCGGCGGCCTGCGGCGGGCCGATCCAGAGCAGGCAGTCGCCGTGCTCGGCCTCGGCAAAACCGTCACGGTCCAGCCCCAGCAGGCCATCCAGGCGTTCCTCGGCGATGCCGCGCAGCAGCCGCACCTGCCAGCCCAGGGCGCTGGCGGCGATGGCCACCGCCGCGAGGGCGTGACCCAGGTCGTGCTGGCAGTAGCGGTAGGCGCGCTCGCCGTACTTCCAGGCCTCGCGCCAGGCGATGCCGGCCAGGCCGAGCAGCAGCCCGCCGGCCGGCAGCGCCTGGCTCAGCTGTTCGGCCAGCGCCGGCGGCAGCTCGGCGCGCACCTCCAGAGCGTGGGCGTCCGGCGCGTAGTGGGCGAGCAGCGCACCCTCCTCCAGCGAACCAGCCGGCAGCAGCAGGTAGGCCTCGGTCGGGTGCAGGTTGCCCGACGAGGGATTGACCCGCAGCGCCCAGCGGCTGCCGCCGGCCTCCTTCCAGGCTGACAGCGCCAGGCTGTCGTACAGCAGCTGCGAGACGCTGGCGCGGTCCAGCGCTGCCGGCGGCCCCAGGGGTTCGGCAAATATCGCATCGAAGCCCGGCGACTCCTCCAGCGGCCGCTGGTACAACTCGATCAGCCGCGCGCCGGCGTAGCGGCGAAAGGGCGCCGGCTGGCTCGCCCACTCCAGCTGGCCGGGTCCTGGGGCGAAGCGCTGCGGCTGGTGCTTGCTCAGCTGGTGATAGGCGCGCACCTGCTCGAGCGGACTCATCGGCTGGCCTCCCAGTCGGCGCGGTCCAGGCGATACAGCCGATGCCGAGACAGCCGGTGGCCGGCCGGCAACAGCGGGTGGTCGAAGTCGCCGGCGGGATCGGCGCGCAGGCCGATGGTGCGCATCACCGCCAGGGACGCCAGGTTGCCCTCGCTGGTGAAGGCCACCACCTGCTCCAGGCCGAGCCGGGTAAAGGCGCAGTCCAGCACCGCCCGCGCCGCCTCGCTGGCCAGGCCCTGGCGCCAGTGCTGCCGGCCCAGGCGCCAGGCCATCTCCACCGCCGGACAGAAGGGCGCGGCGAACTCGACCGGACGCAGGCCGGTGAGGCCGACGAAGGCGCCGTCGTCCTTGCGCTGCAGGGCCCACATGCCATAGCCACGCTCGGCGAAATCCGCCTCGATGCGCTGCAGCAGGCGGTCGCTCTGCTCCCTGCTCAGGCACGCCGGGAAATGGCGCATCACCTCGGGGTCGGCATTCAGCGCGGCGAAGGGCTCGCGGTCCTCAGGGCGCCAGCGCCGCAGCAGCAGGCGCGGGCTCTGCAGTTCGATGATCTCGGCCATGGCCACTCCGCTTGAGTCGGGTCGGGCAGCGCCGCCATACTCGGACGCTGCGAGAAAAGAGCCCCATTGTATGCGCCTGCCGCTGGTCTATCACGACGACTACGGCCCGCCCTTCCCGGCCGGGCACCGCTTCCCCATGGAGAAGTTCCGCCTGCTGCGCGACCACCTGGTCGCCAGCGGCCTGGCCAGCGACGCCGAGCTGCAGCGCCCGGAACTCTGCCCCAGCGAGGTGCTGGCCCTGGCCCACTGCCCGGCCTATATCGACCGCTACCTGAGCGGCGAGCTGGCGCACGCGGACCAGCGCCGCCTCGGCCTGCCCTGGAGCGCGGCCCTGGCCCGACGCACCGTGCGCGCGGTCGGCGGCTCGCTGCTGGCCGCCGAACTGGCCCTGCGCCACGGCCTGGCCTGCCACCTGGCCGGCGGTACCCACCATGCCCACTACGACTTTCCTGCCGGCTTCTGCATCTTCAACGACCTGGCGGTGATCGCCCGCTACCTGCTGGCAAGCGGCCAGGTCCAACGGGTGCTGATCTTCGACTGCGACGTGCACCAGGGCGATGGCACCGCCCGGCTGCTGGCCGACTGCCCGGAGGCGATCACCGTGTCGCTGCACTGCGAGCAGAACTTCCCGGCGCGCAAGGCGCAGAGCGACTGGGACATCCCCCTGCCCCGCGGCATGGGCGACGACGACTACCTCAAGGTGGTCGACGACGCGCTGAACTACCTGCTGCCGCTGTACCAGCCGGACATCGTCCTCTACGACGCCGGGGTCGACGTGCACAAGGGCGACGCCCTCGGCTACCTGCAACTGACCGACCAGGGCCTGGCCGCGCGCGATGAGGCGGTAATCCAGCACTGCCTGGGCCGCGACATCCCGGTGGTCGGGGTGATCGGCGGCGGCTACGACCAGGACCGCGCCGCCCTGGCCCGCCGCCACGGCATCCTCCACCACAGCGCCGCCAGGGTCTGGGACGCGCGCGGGCTGGGCTAAAGACGGGACAGCGCGCGCGGGCGCCCTACACTCAAGGAAGACGCCAGCAACCCGCCACGTGTAGAGGAGAACGCCCCCATGCAACTGCTCAGCGTGCCCATCGACAAGCCGGAAGAAATCAACTTCATCCTCGGCCAGAGCCATTTCATCAAGACCGTCGAGGACATCCATGAGGCCCTGGTCACGGCGGTGCCGGGCATCCAGTTCGGCCTGGCCTTCTGCGAGGCCTCGGGACCCTGCCTGGTGCGCTGGAGCGGCACCTGTCAGCTGATGATCGAACTGGCGCAGAAGAACGCCCGGGCGATCGGCGCCGGGCACAGTTTCATCCTGTTTCTCGGCGACGGCTTCTACCCGCTCAGCGTGCTCAACGCGATCAAGAACGTCAGCGAGGTGTGCCGGATCTTCTGCGCCACCGCCAACCCGACCGAGGTGATTCTCGCCGAGACGGACCAGGGCCGCGGCATCCTCGGCGTGGTCGACGGCAGCAGCCCCCAGGGCATCGAGGGCGATGACGAGATCCTCGCGCGCAAGCAGCTGTTGCGGCAGATCGGCTACAAGCTGTAGGCGCCGCCCCAGGCATTTTACTGTATGGGCATACAGATAAATCTTGCCTGAACGGTCGATCCTGCCCATGCTAGGCGCCATCGCGACAACCGACGACGGCAGCCATGCGGCTCTTTCTCTGTGAAAAACCCTCCCAGGCCATGGACATCGCCAAGGTGCTCGGCGCCAACCGGCGCGGTGACGGCTGCTGGCTGGGCAGCAACCTGAGCGTGACCTGGTGCATCGGCCACCTGCTCGAGACCGCCCCGCCGGACGCCTACGACGCCCGCTACAAGCGCTGGAACCTGAGCGACCTGCCGATCGTTCCGGACCAGTGGAAGATGCTGGTCAAGGCGAAGACCGCCGGCCAGTTCAAGGCGGTCAAGCGCCTGCTCGGCGAAGCCAGCGAGCTGGTGATCGCCACCGACGCCGACCGCGAGGGGGAGATGATCGCCCGCGAGCTGGTGGAACACTGCCGCTACCGCGGCCCCATCCAGCGCCTGTGGCTGTCGGCGCTGGACGATGCCTCGATCCGCAAGGCCCTGGCCGCGCTCAAGCCCGGCGCCGAGACCTTCAGCCTGTACCAGGCGGCGCTCGGGCGCTCGCGCGCCGACTGGCTGATCGGCATGAACATGAGCCGGCTGTTCACCCTGCTCGGGCGCCAGTCCGGCTACCAGGGCGTGCTGCCGGTCGGCCGGGTGCAGACCCCGACCCTGCGCCTGGTGGTCGACCGCGACCGCAGCATCGAAGGCTTCGTGCCGGCGCCCTATTGGGCCATCGAGGCGCAGCTGAGCAGCGACGGCCAGACCTTCGCCGCCCAGTGGCGCGCCCCGGCCGACGCCTGCGACGAGCAGGGCCGCTGCCTCAACCCCGAGCTGGCCCGCCAGGCGGCCAGCGCCATGGACGCGGCGGCCAGCGCGCGGCTGGTCAGGCTGCGCACCGAGCGCCTGCGCGAAGTGGCGCCGCTGCCCTTCGACCTCGGCACCCTGCAGGAGGTCTGCTCGAAGAAGCTCGGCCTCGGCGCCCAGGAAACCCTGGATATCGCCCAGGCGCTGTACGAGACGCACAAGGCCATTACCTACCCGCGCAGCGACTGCGGCTACCTGCCCCTCAGCCAGCACGGCGAGGCGCCGGCCATCCTCGCCGCCCTGGGCCGCGCCGATCCGGCCCTGGCGGACCTGCTCGCGCATATCCAGGCGCAGCGCCGCTCGCGTGCCTGGAACGATGCCAAGGTCGGCGCCCACCACGGCATCATCCCCACCGCCGCGGTGCCCGAGGCCAGCCGCCTGACCGGCAAGCCGCGGGCGGTCTACCAGCTGATCCGCGCCCGCTACCTGGCGCAGTTCCTGCCCAATCACGAATACGACCGCACCCAGGCCGACTTCGACTGCGCCGGCCAGGCCCTGCGCGCGGTGGGCAAGCAGATCGTCGAGCCGGGCTGGAAACGCGCCCTGCCGCAGGCCCTGGCAACCACCAAGGGCGGCGAGGCGGCACCCGCGCAGAACCTGCCGCCGCTGCGCGAGGGCCAGGACTGCGCCGTAAAATCGGTGACCCTCAAGGACCTCTGGACCCAGCCGCCCAAGCCCTTCACCGAGGGCGACCTGATCAAGGCGATGAAGAACGTCGCCAAACTGGTGGAGGACCCGCGGCTCAAGCAGAAGCTCAAGGACACCACCGGCATCGGCACCGAGGCCACCCGCGCCGGGATCATCCAGGGCCTGCTCGAGCGCGGCTACCTGATCAAGCAGGGCAAGGCTCTGGCCGCCACCCCGGCCGCCTTCAGCCTGATCGACGCGGTGCCGCGGGCCATCGCCGACCCCGGCACCACGGCGATCTGGGAGCAGGCGCTGGACATGGTGCAGAGCGGCGAGATGAGCCTGGACGCGTTCGTCGCCAAGCAGTCGGCCTGGATGAGCAAGCAGGTCGAACGCTGCAGCGGCCTGCGCCTGAGCATCAGCGGTCCGCCCCCGAGCGGCCGCGGTGCGACGCCCTGGAAGAACAAGCGTAGGCCCGGCAAGCCCAAGACGACCGGCGCCAAGCGGACAAGGAAGCCGACCAGCCGCAGCTGAACACGCCGGCGCGCGGGGAGGCCCCTGCCGTGACGCCGGGCTGGGGTAGAATGCGCCCTCCCCGCCCCGACCCAGCGACAGGCCCATGACCGATTCGACCGCACGCCCCCTCGCCAGCGCCGCCATCATCGGCGGCGGCCCCGCCGGCCTGATGGCCGCCGAGGTACTGGCCCGCGCCGGGGTGCGGGTCGAGCTGTACGACGCCATGCCCTCGGTGGGGCGCAAGTTCTTGCTGGCCGGGGTCGGCGGCATGAACATCACCCACTCCGAGGCCAAGAACGCCTTCCTCGGCCGTTATGGCGCGCGCCAACAGGAGATCGCCCGGCTGCTGGCCGAGTTCGACGCCGACGCCCTGCGCGCCTGGATCCATGGGCTGGGCATCGACACCTTCGTCGGCACCTCGGGGCGGGTGTTCCCCAGCGACATGAAGGCCGCGCCGCTGCTGCGCGCCTGGCTCAAGCGCCTGCGCGAGCTGGGCGTACAGATCCACACCCGCCATCGCTGGCTGGGCTGGACCGAGCAGGGTGCCCTGCGCCTGGCCACGCCGGCGGGCGAGATCGCCGCAACAGCCGACGCCACCCTGCTGGCCCTGGGCGGCGCCAGCTGGGCGCGGCTGGGCTCCGATGGCGCCTGGCTGCCGCAGCTCGAGGCCCGCGGCATCCCGATCGCGCCCCTGCAACCGAGCAACTGCGGCTTCGAGGTGGCCGGCTGGAGCCAGTACCTGATCGACAAGTTCGCCGGTGCGCCGCTGAAGAACGTCACCCTGGCCCTGGACGGCCAGGCGCCGCGCCAAGGCGAATTCGTCCTCACCGCCGGCGGCGTCGAGGGCAGCCTGGTCTATGCGCTGTCGGCCGCCATCCGCGAGCAGATCAACCAGCAGGGAAGCGCCATCCTGCTGCTCGATTTGCTGCCCCAGCGTTCGCTGGACCAGGTCCAGGCGGCGCTGGCCAAGCCGCGCGGTTCGCACTCCATGGCCAAACACCTGCACCGCCAACTCGGCATCGACGGGGTCAAGGCCGCGCTGCTACGCGAGTTGGCGCCAGCCGACTGTTTCGACGAGCCGGCGCGCCTGGCCGCGGCGCTCAAGGCCCTGCCGCTACCCCTGGTGCGCCCGCGGCCGCTGGACGAGGCGATCAGCACGGCCGGCGGCGTGCCCTTCGAGCAGCTGGATGAACGGCTGATGCTCGCGGCGCTGCCCGGCGTGTTCTGCGCCGGCGAGATGCTCGACTGGGAGGCGCCGACCGGCGGTTACCTGCTCACCGCCTGCTTCGCCAGCGGCCGCGCCGCCGGGCTGGGGATGCTCGACTGGCTGCAGAACCGGTAGGGTGGATTAGCCGCGCAGCGGCGTAATCCGCCGCTCGCCGCGCACAGCCTAGGGTTTCTTGCCGCCGCGCGGCTTGGCGCCGAAGCTCGGCACCTTGCGCACCGCCTTGGCCTTGGGCTTGTCGTCTTCCTCGAACCAGTTGCCGAGGTGGATCTTGCCCTTGCCGGCGGGTTTGCCGGCGCCCGGTATCAGCTTCTGCTTGGGCTTCTTCGGCTTCTTCAGCACCACCCCGCCGGCCTGGGTAACCGGCACCCGGTGGTCGGGGATGAAGTCCGGCTCGTCGATGCGCTGGATCACCTGCTGGATCAAGGTCTCGATGGCCGCCAGGTGCTCCACCTCGTCGGCACACACCAGCGACACAGCCTGGCCACTGGCGCCGGCGCGGCCGGTACGGCCGATGCGGTGCACGTAGTCCTCGGCGACGATCGGCAGGTCGAAGTTGACCACCAGCGGCAGGTCATGGATGTCCAGGCCGCGGGCCGCCACGTCGGTGGCCACCAGCACCTGCACCTCGCCGGCCTTGAAGCGCTGCAGGGCGCGCAGGCGGGTCGGCTGCGGCTTGTCGCCATGGATCGCATCGGCGCCGATGCCCTCGGCCAGCAGCGCCTGCTCCAGTTCGTCGACGCCCTTGCGGGTCTTGGCGAACACCAGCACCTGGCTCCAGCGCTTGCTCCGGTAGAGGTGCAGGAACAGCTCGGCCTTGCGCTTCTTATCCACCGGGATCAGCCACTGCTTGACCGACTTGGCCGCGGTGTTGCGCGGGCTGACCTCGATCGACAGCGGGTCGCGCAGCATCTCCTTGGCCATGGCGCGGATCGACTCGGAGAAGGTCGCGGAGAACAGCAGGGTCTGGCGCCTCGATGGCAGGGCGCTGAACAGCTCGTCCAGCTCGCGGGCGAAACCGAGGTCGAGCATGCGGTCGGCCTCGTCCAGCACCAGGCACTGCAGCTGGGCGAACTTCACCGCGTTCTGCCGGTACAGGTCGAGCAGGCGCCCCGGGGTGGCCACCAGCACGTCGAGGCCCTTGCGCAGCTTCATCATCTGCGGGTTGATGCTGACCCCGCCATAGACCGCGTAACTGCGCAGCGGCAGATGCTGGCCGTAGGCCTGGAAGCTCTGCTGAACCTGCTCGGCCAGCTCACGGGTCGGCACCAGCACCAGGGCGCGCACCGAGTTGGCGGCCACCTGCGGCCCTTCCATGGTCAGCCGCTGCAGCAGCGGCAGGGCGAAGCCGGCGGTCTTGCCGGTGCCGGTCTGCGCCGCGGCCATCAGGTCGCGACCCTTGAGCACGGCGGGGATGGCCTGGGTCTGGACCGGGGTCGGGGTCTGGTAGTCGAGGCCCTCGAGGCTGCGCAGCAGCGGCTCGATCAGGCCGAGGGAGGCAAAAGTCATGGTGGTAACCGGGCGTCAGCGCGCGAAATCGAAGGCGCGCAGTTTAGCAGGCCGCCGCCCTCAGGCGCTCAGTTCAGTCGCACCAGGGCCTGGGCGATCTTAGCCGCCGGGATCTTCTGCAGGCGGCACAGCAGCTCATGGGAGACCTCGCGCAGACCGTGGCGCTCGCGCAGCAGCGCGGCCATGAAGCAGGTCAGGTTGGCCGCCATCTCCGCATCGGCCAGGGCGCGGTGGGCCTGGCCGGTCGCCGGCAGGCGCGCCCAGGCGTTGAGGTTGCCCAGCTTGTGGCTGGGCGCCTGGGGCAGCAGGCGCCGGGCCAGCAATAACGAGCAGGCGAAGGGCTGCACGCGGCGGCGCTGGATCAGCGTCAGCTCGGCATCCCAGAACTTCTGGTCGAAGGAGGCGTTGTGCGCCAGCAGCGGGGTGTCGCCGACGAAATCGGCCACCTCGGCCATCACCTGGGCCGCCGGCGGCGCCTCGCGGAGCATGGCATTGCTGATGCCGGTGAGCTGCTCGATGAACGGCGGCACCCAGGCGCCGCTGTTCATCAGGCTCTGGTAGCGCTCGACGATCCGCCCGCCCTCGACGATCGCCACACCGATCTCGGTGGCGCGGGCCTGCTGGGCCGGCGACAGGCCGGTGGTTTCGAAGTCGATGACGGCGATGCGCTCTTGCAACATGGGGTCAGTGTCTCAGCAACAGGGAGTCTTCGATCGGCACGTAGCGGCTGGCCGCGCGCACCAGCGATTGCGCGGTCAGCCCGGGCACGCCGTAGGCCACGGCCTCGACGCCGTAGCTGCGCACCTTGTCCAGCAGCAGGTCGAAGTCGCCGTCGCCGGAGGCCAGCACCACGCTGTCGACCCGCGGCGCGGCGTCCATGATGTCGATACAGATGCCCACGTCCCAGTCGCCCTTGGCCGAGCCGTCGCTGCGCTGGATATAGGGCTTGAGCTTCACGGTGAAGCCGAGGTTGCGCAGGATCTGCTGGAACTGCTGCTGCTTGGGGTCGCCGCGGTCGATGGCGTAGGCATAGGCCTCGACGATCTGCCCCTGCTGGCTGATCTCGGCCCACAAAGCGGCGTAGTTGAAGTGGCAGCCATAGGCCTGGCGCACGGTGTAGTAGAGGTTCTGTACGTCGGCGAACACGGCAATCTTCTTCACCGGAAATCCTCGGCAGGCGGCTGACGGGCAGCGGCACGCGGGTTAGAGTCGGCGGCCAGTATGCCAGCCAAACACTCAGGACAGTCGAAATGCCTCAGCTCGATCCAGCGCCCGCCCTGTTGCTCATCGACCTGCAGCAGGGCATTCGCGACCTCGACCGGCCGCGCAACAACCCCCAGGCCGAGCAACGTATCGGCCAGCTGCTGGCTTACTGGCGCGCCCACGAATGGCCGCGGGTGCATATCCGCCATGTCTCGCGCCAGGCCGACTCGGTGTTCGCCCCGGGCCAGCCCGGCGCCCTGTTCCAGGAGGCGCTCGCGCCAATGGCCGAGGAGCCGGTGTTCGATAAGAACGTCACCGATGCCTTCTGCCACAGCGGCCTGGAACGCTGGCTGCACGTGCGCGGCATCCGCCGGCTGGTGATCGTCGGCGTGGCCAGCGAGAACTCGGTGGAAGCCACCGCGCGCAGCGCCAGCTGCCTGGGATTTGCCGTGCAGGTGGTCGCCGACGCCTGCTACACCTTCGCCAAGAGCGACTATTGCGGACGACCACGCAGCGCCGAGGAGGTGCATGACATGGCCATGGCCAACCTGCGTGACGAATACGCCGAGGTGCTGGCGACGTCCGCTCTGCTCGGATGCGCGCGGGCATGACGCTTCGCCAGCGCAATCTCGCTCTGGTCGAGCGCCAGGGCAACGGCTATCGACTGGTCGAGCACGAGCCGCTGCTGACCTATCACTTGGGCTGAGCGCTCATTTGGAGCGCGCACGGCTATCGGCTAGAGTGGCGGCCTGCTCAATCGATCGCGATCATTGCCCATGAATGCATTTCTCGCCCTGCGCGATGCCTGGTATTTCTTCAGTCATAACCTGCCGACGATCGCCCGCCTGTGCCTGCCGCTGGTGATCGTCGAGGCCCTGGCCCAGCAGCAGTTGACCGCCCAGCTGGGGTTCGAATCGGCCGGCGCCTACAACATCCTGGTGGGGCTGCTGTTCTACCCCCTCTATACCGGCGCACTGATCCTGTTTCTCGACGCGCGCAGCAATGGCCAGAGCCCCAGGGTGCGCGACCTGCTGGCCGCCAGCCTTGGGCTGTGGCCACGCTTCGCCCTGCTCACCGGCATCAGCACCCTGGCGATCCTGCTCGGCGCCTCGCTGTTCGTGCTGCCGGGACTGTGGCTGATGATCAAGCTGGCGTTCGCCGAATTCCTCCTGGTGCTGCGCGGCTTCACGCCGCTGCAGGCCCTGCACGAGAGCTTCGAACAGACCAGCGGCTACTTCTGGCAGATACTGCTCTGCGTGCTGGTGGTGATGACCCCCTTGTGGCTGCTGGCCTGGGTCACCCAGCCGGCCGAAGGCGCCCAGCCGGACCTGCTGTTCTACCTGCTGCTCGACAGCGCCAACAGCTTTCTCCAGCTGTTCGCCACGGTGGTGCTGTTCCGCCTGTTCATGCTGCGCGAAACCCTGCCCGCCCAGGAGTGAGGGCGAACCAGGCTTAGCAGGCCGATCTGGCAGGAGGAGAGCCCATGGACGATGTCAGTCCCGGCACCCTGTTCCGCGTTTCGCTGGCCACCAGCCCATTCGCTCGGGGGCAGGGCTACTCCGACCGCGGGCGGCCGACGCTCGGCTGCAGGCGCCTACTCACCTACCCAGGCGCTGCGGCTTCAAACCGGACAGGCGCGGCAACAGCACCCGCTCGAATAGCCGCGGAAAGAAACGCGCCAGCACCCGCGCGCGCCAGTCGACGTTGGACAGGATCAACAGGCGCTTGCGCTTGAGCGCCGCCAGGTAGATGGCCTCGGCGACATCCTGCGGCGAGGCCACCTTGCCCATCGCCAGGGGCGGCTGCGGCGCCACCGAGCCATCGCCGACCAGGGCGTTCTTGCGCAGGTCGGTGGCGGTGAAGCCGGGGCATACCAGCATCACGCTGACGCCGCTGTCCTTGAGCTCGTAGCGCAGGGTTTCGAACAGGCCATGCAGGGCGTGCTTGCTGGCGTTGTAGGCGCTGCGGTAGAGCAGCGGGGAGAAGCCGGACAGCGAGCTGAGCACGATGATCTGGCCGCCGCGGGCCAGCAGGCTGGGCAGGACCGCCTTGGTGCAATGCAGGGCGCCGAAATAATTGACCGCCATGACCCGCTGGAACACGGCCAGTTCGGTGTCGGCGAAGGTGCTGCGGTGGGTGATGCCGGCATTGTTGACCAGCACGTCGATGCCGCCGAAGCGCTCGACCGCCAGGGCCACGGCGCGCTCCACCGCCTCGGCATCGGCGACATCGCAGACCAGCCCCAGGGCCTCGGCGTTGTGGTGGTCGGCCAGGTGCTGGACCAGGCTGTCCAGTGCCTGCTGCTGCAGGTCGAAGATCACCAGGCGCGCCCCGGCCTGGGCCAGGCGCACCGCCAGGGCGCGGCCGATACCGGCGCAGCCTCCGGTGATCAACACCACCTTGCGGTCGAACACCTTGCTGGCGAAAACCTTGCGATACATGACGAACTCCTGACTGCCGGGCAACCGCCCTACTACAACCTTTTATGGCTGCCATCGCAACAGGGCGGCGTAGCGCTGTGCTTGCAGCCACAGAAGTACAGGGTCTGGTCGACATCGGCATGGTATTTCAGCGGGGTGATGCCGGTACCCTTGTGGCTGCCGTCGCAAAACGGCTGGGTCGCGCTGCGCCCGCAGCGGCACCAGAAATAGTCCCGTCCGGCCCGCACCTCGACCGGGTAGGGACCACGCTGGGCAATCACAGGTTCGCTCGTTTCGCTCATCGCAGGCACCTTGCCGGCCGGCGGTCGGCGCGTTCGACAGCAGCCGCCGGCGGGCTTCTCGGGTATGCTCGCACCTCTCCAGCATAGCCCAAGGCCCCGCGCCCTCGACCGCCCATGCCCCTGAATCGCCCTCTGCGTCTCGCCCTGCTGAGCGTACCCAGCGCCCTCGCCCTGCTTCTGGGACTAACGTACCTGCTGTCCTGGCGCCCGGCGCAGAAGGAAGTCGCGCCCGTGGCCTGCCGCGCCCAGGCGCCGTTGCTGCAGCCGGGCCAGGCCCTCAAGGTGCTGACCTGGAACATCCAGTACCTGGCCGGCAAGGGCTATGTGTTCTGGTACGACCTGCCCGCTGGCGACGGCCCGGATCGACGACCGAGCAGCGCCGACCTGGCGCTGACCCTGGACGAAGTGGTGCGCGTGCTGCGCGAGGAGCAGGCGGACGTCGTCCTGCTGCAGGAGCTGCACGACGGCGCCCGGGCCAGCGACTACCAGGACCAGCTGGCGCTGCTGCAGGCACGCCTGGTCGATCTGTATCCATGCAGCAGCCAGGCCTTCTACTGGAAGGCCGCCTTCGTGCCACACCCGCAGATACTCGGCAGCGTCGGCATGAAGCTGGCCACCCTCAGCCGCTACCGCATCGAGAGCGCCGAACGCCTGCAACTGCCGCGCATTCCGGCCAACCCGCTGAGCCGCTCGCTCAACCTGCAGCGCGCCCTGCTGGTCAGCCACCTGCCGCTGCGCGGTGGCGGCCGGCTGGCGGCGATCAACACCCACCTGGATGCCTTCGCCCAAGGCGACGACACCATGCGCCGGCAGGTGGCGATGACCCTCGGCGTGCTCGATCGCCTGCAGGCGGCGGGCACCCCCTGGCTGCTCGGCGGCGACTTCAACCTGCTGCCGCCCGGCCAGTACCAGCAGCTGGCGCCGGCGCAGCGCAGCTGGTACGCCCCCGACAGCGAGTTGCGCCGGCTGGCCGAACGCTACCCGATGATTCCCAGCCTGGAACAGGCCAGCGGTGCGCAGCAGGCGGCCTGGTACACCCACCTGCCCAACGATCCACAGGTGCATGGCGCCGACCGCACCCTCGACTACCTGTTCCACAGCCCACGCCTCACGCCCCTGGACGCGCACGTGCGGCGCCACGACACCCAGGGTATTTCCGACCACCTGCCGCTGCAGGCGCGCCTGCTGCTGCCGCTCGACTAGGCGGATGACAAAAGTACGCAAAATGACGCTGGACAAGGTCGCCCGAGGCTCGCCATGCTCTGCTGCACGACAGTCCCATAACGACAAGACGGCCAGAGCCGCAGTCCCTATCGATGCCACTACTTCTCTGCCTGGTCCTCTTCGCCGCCCTCTGCTCCGCCACCAGCCACGCCCAGCCGCTGACCGCACGCGACCTGGCGCCGGTGCAGGTGGGGTTCTATGAGTTCCCGCCCTACTCCTACAGCGACAGCCAGGGCCGTGCGCAGGGGGCGATCCTGCGCCTGACCGAGCGGCTGCTCGCCCATGCCGGCTACCAGGCCGAGACCCGCGCCTATCCCAGCGCGCGCCTGTACAGCGGCTTGCGCAGTGGCAGCGTGCATATCTGGCCGGGTGCACCGGGCAAGCCGGAGCTGGCCGAAGACACCCTGGAGACCCGCAGCCAACTCGGCGAGATCGTCCTCAACCTGTATTTCCGCCACGACACCCTGCTGCCGCGGATCCCCGAGGACCTCAAGGGCCGCGGGCTGATTCTGATCAGCGGCTACACCTACTGGCAGCCGACCAATGCACTGTTCAGCGACCCCGCCCTGGGGATCGAGCAGCACCGCACCGGCAGCCACAGCGCCGCCCTGCAGATGCTCCAGTACCGGCGCGCCGACTTCCTGCTCGACTACCAGACGCCGGTGGAGCAGGCACGCCAACGCCTGGGCATGGCCGAACTGCCCTTCGTGCAACTGCAGCGGATACCGCTGAAGCTTATCGTCTCGCGTCGCGCGCCCGACGCCGAGGCCCTGCGCGATGCCCTGGACCGCGCCTACGAGGAACTCAGCGCGGCCGGCGAGGACCTGCGCCTGCGCTGAGCCGGCGCTCGCGCGCGGCTCACTTGCGCGGCTTGGCCCGGGCGGTGGGCTCGGCGATCAGCGGGTCGTCCGGCCAGTAGTCAGCGATATCAAATTACGCTCCCTCGATTGACACTGGCAAATCGCCCGTAATCTCTATCTATGCTGTTATTTCGGCGATTTCCCATTGACCGTCAAACCCAAACCCATTGATTGACACAAACTGACGCCAATCAAGAGAAGGTTTGACAGGTGTACCAGAGCGAGTCAGGTCTTACAGCACAAAATGTTTGACACCCCACATTCGGCCCACTACTCCCGAATGCAATCAAACAGAGTTTGAACCTGCGTCTCTGAGCGCCCGCCATGCCTAGATCTTTTCTTCAGCGCCCCTTGAAAGGGTGACGCACGTCCCCATTTCCCTGTGAGCGCCCCCGCAACCTCTTCGCAAGGGAATGCTCACCATCATGACTACTGGAAAGTTGATCAATCGCTTTGAAGGGCCGTCAGGCCTCGCCGTTCTTGAGGAAGTACTGCTTGAGCAGAAGCTGGTACTCGGAAATCAAGACCTAGCACGCCGCCTCGCAGAGGTAGGAACGCTGGAGGAGATCGCTAAGGATGCTGTGCTCATTACCGAGGACGCGGAGGACTCCGAGGTTTACTTCATCATCACAGGGCATTTCCAGGTGAAGGTCCATGATCGTGAAGTCGCAACACGAGGGGGCGGCGATCACGTCGGAGAAATGGCCGCTCTGGTCCCAACTGCGAAGCGCTCTGCTACTGTACTGGCCACCGAGCCCTCGATAGCTTTGAAGGTCAGCGCGGCAGACTTCAAGTCCATTGCGGACGCGTATCCCTCGGTTTGGCGACAGGTCACTCGGCAACTGGTCGATCGACTACACCAGCGAAACGACATGGTGCTTCCTGCCCATCAATCATCCCACGTATTCATCATTTGCTCGGTCGAAGCACTCCCTATTGCCCGGGCAATCGAGAATAACCTTGAGCACGACAAGTTCTTCGTAAAGACCTGGACACAGGGCGTTTTCCGCGCATCGCAGTACGCCCTTGAAAGCCTCGAAGAGCAGCTGGACGAGTGCGATTTTGCCATCGCAATCGCGCAGCCGGATGACTCCGTCACAATGCGCGAGGAAACAAAGAATACGCCGCGCGACAACGTCATTTTCGAGCTTGGCCTATTCGTAGGACGACTTGGCAGGGCACGAACCTTCCTCCTTGAGCCTAGGGGTGACGAGGTCCATCTGCCGTCAGATCTGAAAGGGCTGACAACCATCGGATATCGCCTAACGAAAAGTGAGGACCAGCTGCCCACCAGCCTATCTCCAGCCTGCAATCAACTACGTACCATTTTCAACAAGCTAGGACCTAAGTAACGGATATCTGTCACCAAGCAAATTTGGCATGCGCTTGCCTACCGCATTGCAGCGCGCCCAATCACCCGAAGGAGTGATCGATGAGCAAGAGTTGGAGCCATGATCGCGCTGCAAAACACATAGACCAGAAGATCGCTGATGTTGAGGAAATCACCATCAAGGATTACGTGCGCGACACGTCGTTGGAATC
The DNA here is from genome assembly GCF_041027545.1 of Pseudomonas zhanjiangensis. Taxonomy (NCBI): domain Bacteria; kingdom Pseudomonadati; phylum Pseudomonadota; class Gammaproteobacteria; order Pseudomonadales; family Pseudomonadaceae; genus Pseudomonas; species Pseudomonas zhanjiangensis. The sequence goes on from NZ_JBFTEG010000019.1 coordinate 76,588, forward strand.
GATTCCTACCAGTACCGCGTACCGCGTGGATGGGGTCCACATGTATGTGGACATCATGAATCTTGAGGACATGCTGAACATCACTGCGGTCGAGGGCACAGAGTGTCACAAGCGCACGCTGCGCTTTCTTGACCAGCACTACCGGGCAGTAAAGCGAATTCTCAACAAGGTTGATGCGCGCCGCGTCTGAACGAGCCCCTTGAAACACAGGACACCGTTTCCCCCTTACCATAAGGGATAGGCAAACGACTGTGTTTATGACTACCAGCAAAGACAAAACCTTCGAAGTGCTCGGCCAGGAGCGGCGTCGCCGC